>CALMIH010000042.1 GCA_937864085.1 uncultured Chloroflexota bacterium | reverse complement strand
CAACTCCCTTGCTGATGCGCACCCTGCGCCCGTCCCTCTGTTGATCGCTTCGGGATAAATGGTACGCCAGTCACCTCGGCAGCCACGCCCTCCCCACGAATGAGCACCTCAAGCGGCTCACCAGGCGTAAATGGGGCCGCCTCCGCATCAAGATCGGCGAGTGCGATCGGATAGCCAAGGCTCGGCGAGTGTGTCCCAGAGGTGATGAGGCCGATCGTCGCGCCGCCTGGCCGACGCACTTCGTAGCCGTGCCGCGCGATCCCACGACCGGTCACGCGTAGGCCGACGAGTGCGCGACCGAACCGCTCACCACGCGTTGAGCGTGCGAGCAGCGCCTCGCTGCCAACAAAGCCGTTCGGCTTATCCAGCTTCACGACCCTGCCAAGGCCAACATCAAATGGCGTGAGCCCTTCGCGCAACTCGTTCCCGTAGAGTGGCATCCCAGCTTCAAGTCGCAGTGTGTCGCGCGCGCCGAGCCCGATCGGCTGGAACGGGGTGCCGTGCGAGATCGTTGAACCTGCAGCCAAAAGTGCACGCCAAAGCGCAACTGCGTGGGCGCTCTCAACGTACAGCTCATACCCAACTTCGCCGGTGTATCCCGTGCGTGCAGCAAGGGCGGTGATCACCACGCCGGCAGCTTCAAGATGCATGGTGGCGGCCGAGTAGTTCCGCAGGGCGTGAAACGCCGAACGCTCCTGTTCTACGATGAGTGAACCTAGTACTTCGGCGCTCGTCACCCCTTGAATGGCGATCATTGAGGTGTCATCACTCTCATCCACGACAGTTGCCGATCCACCGACGCGCTCACGAAGTGTCGCAGCCACGACCGTTCTGTTCGATGCGTTAGCAACAACGAGCCACTCTGCATCGGCGATGCGATAGACCACAAGATCGTCGAGGATCCCGCCCCCCTCGTTGACGATCATGCTGTACTGCGCCCGTCCGATCACAAGCGCAGAGGGGGTGGAGATGAGCGCGTAATCAAGCGCTGCACCTGCATCAGGGCCACTCACGCGGATCTCACCCATATGGCCAAGATCGAAGAGCCCTGCGCCCGTGCGGACGGCGCGATGCTCTTCAATGACACCCGCGTACTGGACGGGCATCTCCCAGCCGGCAAAATCAACCATCCGCGCGCCGAGTGTCAGGTGCTCTTCGTAGAGCGCCGTGCGCTGCATCAGTCGCGCGTGAGCGCGTCGTAGGCACGCTGGACAAGTCCACTCTCCGTCTGGAAGTCGAGCAGGCGAACCGCTTCGTCCATCCGCACCCAGCGCAACTCGTCAAACTCCTTGTCGTACTGTTCAAAGCTGCCGCCGATCGCCTCCATGATGTAGTAGTACACCGTCTTCTCAATCCGCTCGCCGGTGCGAACAAAGGAGTAGGAGATGGCGTCAAAGTAGGAGAGGATGCGCACCTCGAGTCCCGACTCCTCGCGAACTTCACGGAGCGCCGTCTCCTCGCGGGTCTCCCCCTCTTCGGGCGTCCCCTTCGGAAGCGACCAGACGTAGCCGTCGCGCTCGCGCTTTCGGCGCCCAACAACAATCTCTGCCTGCCCGCCCACAGCGCGGATGACGAGTCCTCCTGCGGAGACGGCTATGCGCTTGTTGAGTGCCATACATGCTCCTCACATCGCCTACGTGTCAGGCACCCGTAGGCGCCTCTCATTAGGAGAATGGTAGCCCCGTCAGGGCGAGGGCGCTGAGAGGGTGCGCACGCTACGCTACGACGTGAGGCTCCCCGCACGTGGAGTGGCAGCCGACAAGGAGGTGCGGTGTTCAACGTGAAGTCGCTTCGCCAGCCGCTTGGCCCTGGCCTCCCCGACCGCATTGCTCTTGAGCGGCTCCCAGCGCCCGCCACCTCATGGGAGCAGCTCCCCGTCGTCTTGAAGATCCTGATTGAAGGGGCTGCGCGTCGTGCCGGCAACGGCTTTGTCCGAGCCGAAGATGTCAGCGCCTACCTCGCATGGAGACCAGGCGCTTCGGCGGCTGCAACCGGCGATGAACGCGAACTCCCCTTCTCTCCTGCTCGCGTCGTGCTCCAAGATTTCACTGGTGTCCCCGCAGTGGTTGATCTTGCTGCGCTGCGCGATGCAGCGCGTGAGCTCGGCATCGATCCGGAGCGCATCAACCCACAGGTTCCCGCCGATCTCGTCATTGATCACTCCGTGCAGATTGATCGATGGGCAACCCCGGAGGCGCTTGAGCAGAACGTTGCGCGCGAATATGAACGCAACGCGGAGCGCTACCAGCTCCTCCGCTGGGCGCAGGGGGCCTTCGATCGCTTCCGCGTCGTGCCGCCTGGCGCTGGGATCGTGCACCAGGTGAACCTTGAGAGCCTCGCCACCGTGGTGCGCGTTGAGGAGATTGACGGCGCACCACTCGCCTTCCCCGACACCTGTGTCGGCACCGATTCACACACCACGATGATCTCTGGCCTCGGCGTGCTCGGGTTCGGTGTTGGCGGAATTGAGGCGGAGGCGGTGCTGCTCGGCGAGCCGCTCTTCTCACCACTCCCAAAGATCGTCGGCCTCAAGCTCACCGGCAAGCTGCCATCTGGAACCACGGCGACCGACCTTGTCCTCACCGTCACCGAGCGCCTCCGCGCGCACGGTGTAGTTGGTGCATACGTTGAGGCATTCGGTGATGGACTCGCCACCGTCTCACTCGCTGACCGCGCAACGATCGCCAACATGTCGCCAGAGTTTGGTGCAACCACCACCCTCTTCCCAATTGACCAGATCACCCTCGATTACCTCCGTGTGACCGGTCGCGAGAACGCGCAGATTGAACTGGTTGAGACGTATGCGAAGGCGCAGGGACTCTGGCGAAACAGCGGGTGCGATCCGCTCTATGACGAGGTGGTCGAGATCAGCCTCAACGAGATCGTCCCCTCGCTCGCTGGACCGAAGCGACCACAAGATCGTGTCGCACTCCCGGAGCTTGGCGCAGGGTTTGAGCGCACCTACGCCGATCGCGCCGGGTCAAAGGCACATAGCGCAACGGTAGGTGGGGTCACGATGCGCGATGGTGCGGTGGCGATCGCGGCGATCACCTCCTGCACCAACACCTCAAACCCGTCGGTCATGATCGCCTCGGGCCTCCTTGCACGGAACGCTGTTGCACGTGGCATGAGCGTCCCGCCCTGGGTGAAGACGAGCCTCGCACCTGGATCACGCGTTGTCACCGCCTACCTTGAGCGCGCAGGGCTCCTTGAGCCGCTCGCCGCGCTCGGCTTCAACGTTGCCGGCTACGGCTGCACCACCTGCATCGGCAACTCTGGACCGCTGGAGAGTGAGATCGCCGCCACCGTGGAGCGCGAAGATCTCCTCGTTGCCGCGGTGCTCTCAGGGAATCGAAACTTTGAGGGGCGCATCCACCCGGCGGTGCGCGCCGCCTATCTCGCCTCACCGCCGCTGGTTGTAGCGCTCGCGCTCGCTGGCAACGTGATGACAAACCTTGACGTGGATCCGATCGGCAACGATCGCAACGACGCCCCTGTCTACCTGCGCGACCTCTGGCCGAGCGACGCAGAGATCGCAGCCGCCGTGGCGAAGGCGGCCGACGCCTCGCTCTATCGCAGTAGCTACGCCAACCTCTTCGCAGGCGATGCGCGATGGCAGGGTCTCAGCGTGCCAATCGGCCGCACCTACGCCTGGGATCCCGCCTCAACCTATATCGCGCGACCAGCCTTCACAGAGAAGATCCCGGCGACAGCTGCGCCGATCACCGACGTTCGCGATGCACGCGCCCTCCTTCTTCTTGGCGACTCGGTCACCACCGACCACATCTCCCCCGCTGGCTCAATCCGCGCTGACTCTCCCGCCGGACGATGGATGATCGAGCGCGGCGTCAGCGTTGGCGACTTCAATTCGTACGGCGCGCGCCGTGGTCATGACCAGGTGATGATGCGTGGCACCTTCGCAAACATCCGCCTTCGCAACGGGCTCGCCGGCGGCAAGGAGGGCCCAGTCACGAGCCACCTACCGAGTGGCGAGCTGCTCGCCGTTGCCGATGCCGCCGCCCGCTATGGAGAGACCGCCACACCGCTGGTGATCATTGCTGGGAAGGAGTACGGCTCAGGCTCCAGCCGCGACTGGGCGGCGAAGGGGACGCAGATGCTCGGCGTCCGCGCCGTCATTGCCGAATCGTATGAGCGCATTCATCGCTCCAACCTGATCGGGATGGGGATCCTCCCGCTGCAGTTCCTTCCAGGTGAGAGTGCGACAAGCCACAACCTCACTGGGCGTGAGCGCTTCACGCTGCAGAGGCTCGCCGCAGTCAATCCGCGCGGGCGCATCCAACTGCAGGTTGAAGGGAGCGGCGCCGGTGATACCGCAACCGGCGAGCGACGGAACATCGAACTAATCGTCCGCCTTGACGGTCCTATTGAGCTTGAGACATACCGACAGGGGGGCATCATGCCCGCCGTGCTGCGGAGGATGGCGAAGCAGTAGCCGCGCATGGTGGGCGATACTGGACTCGAACCAGTGACCTCACGGATGTGAACCGTGCGCTCTAACCAACTGAGCTAATCGCCCGAAGAGCGGATTCTAGACGACTCCTGATCCCCTTCGTGGAATCAGAGAAGGCCGCGTAGAAACTGCAGTAGCACCATCACCAAGAGTGGCGACAAGTCGAGGCCACCTATCGCGGGGAGGACCCGCCGTACTGGCCCAAGGATCGGTTCACTCAACTCAATCAGGAGCCGCGCGATCCGACCACTCCCCGCCGGATCTACCCACGAGATCAGGACGCGTCCGAGGACAACGAACCAGAGCGTCTGGAGGACTAAGTCTGCGGCGAGTTGCGGCGTAAATCCCATGGCGAAAGCCTACCCGCGCGCCCCGAAGAGCGTGCTGCCAAGGCGCACCTGCGTCGCCCCTTCCTCGATTGCGAGTTCAAAGTCGCCACTCATCCCCGCGGAGATGAGCGGCCCGATCTGAAGCCCCTGAGCCGAGGCCGCCGCGCGAAGGCTGTGTGAGAAAGCGATGAAGGAGGAGAAGGTGCTCTGTGCCTCGGCGGAGTCGCTCGTGAGGCGTCCAACGGTGAGCAGCCCCTCAATGGTCAGCGGCGCTCCGCTAATGATGGCGGCGATCTCTGGGAGGGCCACCCGAAGCGCGTCTGGAGTGAAGCCAGACTTTGCCGCATCCTCATCAATCTTGAATAGATCCTCTGGAGCAGCACTAGTTCGGTTGCGTG
>CALMIH010000041.1 GCA_937864085.1 uncultured Chloroflexota bacterium | reverse complement strand
AGATTCAAGGCGAGATCGGCGCGCGCGCGCTGGAAATTGACGAGTCTGTTGCGAAGATCTCCATTGTTGGTGCTGGCATTCAGAACGCGCCAGGCTATGCGGCGCGCATGTTCGGCACGCTTGCTGATGCCAAGGTGAACATCCAGATGATTTCTACGTCAGAAATCAGGATCACCTGCATCGTTGCGCAGGCGGATGCGGATCGTGCGCTGAAGGCGCTGCACGACACGTTTGATCTTGCAACGCCAGATCCGATTGATTTGGAGTCTCGCGCCTGATCCACGTCGAGCGACTCGACGCAGTCACCTCAACCAACGATATTGCAAGCGAGCGGCTCGCCGCAGGTGCGGCAACGCCGCTCCTGATTCGCGCAGAGACGCAGAGCGCGGGGCGTGGGCGCTCCGGTCGCACCTGGCTTGATGCTCCTGGTGGTTCGCTGCTGATGAGCCTCGCCGTCCGCGCCGACTCACTCCCCACGGAGCCTGAACGCGCCTGGCGCGTTGGTGCGGAGTTCGCGCTCGCACTTGCCGACGCGGCGGAAGATGCGGCGGCTCTCCTGATTGGCGGGCTTGCACTGAAGTGGCCGAACGATCTGGTCTTGCGCAACGAAGAGGGTGGCGTGACGACCGGATTCCGCAAGGTTGGCGGCGCGTTGATGGAAGCTTCGGATCTTGGTGGTCCGAACGCAACACTGATCGTTGGCATTGGACTCAATGTGCGCGGCGATCCGTCGCGACTCGACGCGGCGCTGGCCGCCACGGCAACGTCACTAGAACTCGCCTCTGGTCGCCCCGTGGATCGCGAGGCAATTTTTGACGATTTAGTGGCGCGCCTTGAAGGGCGCTTGGCGGCGCTTCGATCTGGTCGCTTTGACGTCTCGAGTTGGCGTGCACGCCAGCTGCTGGATGGGTGGGAGGTGGAGTTGGATCTTGGCGCCGAGGGGCACCTGCAGGGTCGCGTGGTGGGATTCGACGGCAGCTCTGGTGCGCTCATTCTGAGCGTGGACGGCACGGAGCGTGCCATCTCCACAGGGGAAGTGGCCCGAGTCGTGCGAGCCGCCACCCCGTAGCGGGTACCATCACCCTCTAGTGGGGAGGTTCGGTGCCGAGCTTTAGCAACCCGTTCAAGCGCCGCAAGGCGACCCCTGGAGGCGAGCCCGATCTCTGGCTGCGCTGCCCCGGGTGCTCCGAGCTCCTCTTTAAGAAGAGCCTCGAGAAGGGCCTCCGCGTCTGCACGTCCTGCGGGCACCACTTCCGCGTCCCAGCCCGGGAGCGGATCGCCCAGCTGGTAGACGAGGGTTCCTTCGCCGAACTGGATGCGAGCCTGGTCTCCCTCGACCCGATCGTCTTCACCGACTCCAAGCCCTACCCCGAGCGTGCCGCCACCGCCCGCAAGCTGACCGGCGAACGGGACGCGGCGATCCGCGGCACCGCCTCCATTGGCGGGATCGAAGTCTCCCTTGTCGTGATGGACTTCTTCTTCATGGGCGGCTCGATGGGCTCCGTGGTTGGAGAGAAGGTGGCGCGCGCCGCCGAACTCGCCACCGAACGCCGCCTTCCGTTGCTCATTGTCTCCGCCTCTGGTGGCGCGCGCATGCAGGAGGGGACCTACGCGTTGATGCAGCTGCCGAAGACGCTCGCCGCCATTGCACGACTGAAGTCGAACGGCGGCACATTCATCAGCCTCCTCACCGATCCAACCACTGGCGGTACCATCGCCTCATTCGGCGCACTCGGCGATCTGAATGTTGCGGAGCCGAACGCGCTGATTGGATTCAGCGGCGCGCGCGTCTCCGCTGGAACGATTGGCGACGAACTCCCCGCAGGCTTCCAGCGCTCAGAGTTCTTGCTGGAGACGGGATTCATTGATGCGATCGTTGCGCGCGGAAATCTGCGCCCC
>CALMIH010000040.1 GCA_937864085.1 uncultured Chloroflexota bacterium | reverse complement strand
ATTCGATCAAAGTCGAAGGTACCGTGGTTGAGCCACTGCCGAACACATCGTTCGTCATTGAACTCGAAAATGGCCATCGGATTCGTGCCTATATCAGCGGGAAGCTTCGGACGAATTTTATCCGAATCCTTCCAGGTGATCGGGTGAAGGTCGAACTCTCGCCATACGATCTGACACAGGGTCGGATCACCTACCGGTTGAAGTAGCAGCACAGGAGACGACGTGAAGGTTTCTGCCTCGGTAAAGGTTCGATGCGACAAGTGCCTCGTGATTAAGCGGCACGGACGCGTCATGGTCATTTGCGAAAACCCGAAGCATAAGCAGCGGCAGGGATAGCAGATGGCACGTATCGCTGGCGTTGATATTCCGCGCGAGAAGCGCGTTGAGATCGCCCTCACCTACATCTTCGGCGTTGGCCTTACCACTAGCCAGAAGATCCTGAAGCAGACCTCCATCAGCCCGGACATCCGCGTCAAGGACCTCTCCGAAGAGCAGATCAATCGCCTTCGCGAAGTGGTCGACAAGGGGCAGAAGATCGAGGGCGACCTGCGCCGTGAGATCGCCATGAACATCAAGCGTCTCATTGAGGTCGGCACCTACCGTGGCACGCGCCACCGTAAGAACTTGCCGTCGCGTGGTCAGCGCACCAAGACGAATGCACGTCAACGCCGAGGCGCACGTAAGACCGTCGCCGGCAAGAAGATTGAGAAGAAGTAGGGCGGGGGAGTAGACGATGGCTGAGATGGAGAAGCGCCCAGCGAAGACGCGTCGTCGCGAGAAGAAGAACGTCCCCGTTGGGCAGGCACACATTGCCGCCTCGTTCAACAACACCCTGATCTCCATTACCGATCCAACAGGCGCCGTGCTCTCATGGGGCTCGGGCGGCGTTGCCGGTTTCAAGGGCTCGCGCAAGAGCACGCCGTACGCCGCATCGCTCGGCGCCGAAGCTGCCGCGCGCAAGGCGATGGAGCATGGTCTCCGCTCCGTTGAAGTCTTCGTCAAGGGTCCAGGTGCCGGTCGCGAGCAGGCGATCCGCGGCCTGCAGACCGCAGGTCTCGACATCACCGCCATCACCGATGTGACGCCGCTGCCGCATAACGGCTGCCGTCCTCCAAAGAAGCGTCGAGTCTAGGAAGGGAGACCATGGGTCGCGATACCGGTCCAGTCTGCCGTCAGTGCCGCCGCGAGGGGGCGAAGCTCTTCTTGAAGGGCGCGCGTTGCTATACCAAGAAGTGCTCCTTTGAGCGACGTCCAACACCTCCAGGCATGCACGCCGTACGCCGCCGCAAGGTGGGCGACTACGGTCTCCAGCTGCGTGAGAAGCAGAAGATGCGCCGCGTCTATCGCCTCGGCGAGACGCAATTCCGCCGACTCTTTGAAGAGGCGGAGCGTGGCACCGACGTGACCGGCGAGCACCTCCTGCGACTCCTCGAACTGCGTTTTGACAACGTGGTCTTCCGCCTCGGCTTCGCCACCTCGCGCGACCAGGCGCGACAGTTCATCACCCACGGTCACTTTGCGGTGAACGGTGGCGCGGTGGACATCCCCTCATATGCCCTCAAGCCTGGAGACCAGGTCTCGTTGCGCGCTGGGCGCGCCGAGTTGACGCCATTCAAGGAGGCGGCTGAGACGCTAAAGAGCGCCGCAACACAGGAGTGGCTCCGTATTGATGCACCAAAGCTGACCGGGCATGTGGTGGCGGTTCCGCGCCGCGATCAGATGCCAGGCGACTTCAACGAGCAACTCGTCGTTGAGTTCTACTCGCGATAAGAGAGGAGAGGCAGATGACAGACGCAGTGACTTCACGAATCGCCCCGCTGGAGGAGCTCGGCTCCTACGGCAAGTACGAGGCTGGCCCGTTCGCCCCTGGCTACGGCGTCACGCTTGGCAACGCCCTGCGTCGCGTACTGCTCGGGTCGCTTGAAGGGGCGGCGGTCACCGCCGTCCAGATCACCGGCGTCCAGCAGGAGTTCTCTGCACTCCCAGGCGTCCGCGAGGATGTCGTCCAGATCCTCCTCAACGTTAAGAAGATCCGACTCCGCAGCTTCGCCACCGGCCGCGTTGAGCTGACCCTCAACAAGAAGGGGGCAGGCCCAGTCACCGCTGGCGACATCACGCCAAACGGCCAGGTGGAGATCGTTAACCCAGAGCAGATCCTCATGACGCTCGACTCAGACAAAACGGCGATCGAGGCCTTCCTTGTTGTTGAGACTGGCGTTGGCTACGTCTCCGCTGATCGCCTTGAGGCGGATCCAGATGGTGAGGCACGGCCACGTGGTGTCATGGCAGTTGACGCCATCTTCACGCCAGTACGCAAGGTGAACTTCACTGTTGAGAACACGCGTGTAGGCCAGGACGTTGACCGCGAGAAGCTGATCCTTGAGATTGAGACCGACGGCACCATCACGCCAGAGGAGGCGGTGCGCAAGGCGGCGGGGATCCTCGTTGGCCAGTTCTCCGCATTCTCCGGCCTTGGCGAAGCGCCAGCACCGGCACCAGCCGCTGCGGTTGGCGGCAACCTGCTCGACATGTCGATTGAAGATCTTGACCTTCCGATGCGCGCCTACAACTCGTTGAAGCGTGCAGGGATCGTCAAGGTTGGTCAGCTCCTCACCGCGCTTGATGGCGGCGAGGCCGAACTTCTGAAGCTGCGCAACTTTGGTCAGAAGAGTCTCACCGAAGTTCGCGAGAAGCTCGTGGAGCGTGGCTTCGATGTGCCAGAGAGCACGCTGTCCCTTGATGCCTTTGACGACGAAGAGGGCGAAGATGGCGACGACGACGCGGAAGTGAAGGCCTGAGATGACGTCACACGCGATTGGTGGACGCAAGCTCTCCCGAAAGCAGGGGCCCCGACTCGCTCTGTATAAGAACCTGATCGTCTCCGTCTTGCGCTACGAGCGCATCCAGACGACTGAGGCGAAGGCGAAGGAGATTCGTCCGCAGGTTGAGCAGATCATCACGCTCGCCAAGAAGGGTGGCCTCAGCGCGCGTCGCGCGGTGATCGCCGCGCTACCAAACGAGCCGCTCGTCGTGGATAAGCTCTTCGATGAGATCGTGCCAAAGTATGCCGACCGCAGCTCTGGCTACTGCAGGATCACCAAGATCGGCATTCGCCAGGGTGACTCTTCGCCACTCGTCCAGATTGAGCTCGTCTAGGAGGTTGATGTGAACATGAAGACGTGGACGCCTCGCGCCGCAGAGATTGAGCGCAACTGGTACGTGGTGGACGCTGAGGGACAGACGCTCGGTCGCCTCGCAACGAAGATTGCCACCACCCTCCTCGGCAAGGGGAAGCCAACCTACGCCGACCATATGGATACTGGCGACTTCGTGATCGTGATCAACGCTGAGAAGCTTGTGGTGACGGGCGATCGCCTGCTCAGCAAGAAGTATCACTCGCACTCAGGGCACCCGGGCGGTCATAAGGAAGAGGTGCTCGGCGACCTGATTCAGCGCAAGCCGACCGAGGCGATCCGACGCGCGGTCAAGGGGATGCTTCCAAAGACGAAGCTCGCCAACGCGCAGATCACCAAGTTGAAGATCTACGCTGGCCCTGATCATCCACACGCACCACAGCAGCCGAAGCCCCTCGCATGAGTCCGAAGGAGAAGAGTGTGAGCAACCTGCCGTACTACCAGGGCACTGGCCGCCGCAAGACCTCCATCGCACGCGTGCGCCTGGTTGCGGGTGAGGGACAGATCGTCATCAACGGACGCACCTACGTGGAGCACTTCGGCGGCGCCATCCCGCAGGCCGAGGTCTTCGCTCCGTACCGCGTCACTGGCACCGAGGGTCGCTTCAACGCGATGGTGAAGGTTGAGGGTGGTGGCATCTCTGGACAGGCCGGCGCAATCCGCCACGGCATCTCGCGCGCACTCCTCTCCGCAGACCCTGAGGCCTTCCGACTCCCACTTCGCCAGGCCGGCTTCCTGACGCGCGACCCGCGCGCCAAGGAGCGAAAGAAGTACGGTCTGCGACGCGCTCGCAAGGCGAAGCAGTTCACGAAGCGCTGATCTAGCGCAGCTGCGCTGCTGATGGCCGCGGTCCGCTTCGGCACCGACGGAATCCGCGGCATCGCGGGCGAGAGCCTTACCGATTCAATCGCCTACGCGCTCGGGCGCGCCCTTGCTGCGCACTTCCCAGGTGGAACCATCCTGATCGGTCGCGACACGCGACCGAGCGGCGCAGGGCTCAGCGCTGCACTTGCGGCGGGGGCGAACGCCGCTGGTGCACACGCGATCGATCTCGGCGTCATTCCAACACCTGGGCTCGCCGCAGTCGTTGCAGGTGAGCCGACCGCATCATGCGGCGTGGTGGTGACCGCATCGCATAACCCAGTGGAATACAACGGGCTGAAGGTGCTTGGACGTGACGGCCGCAAGGTAGCGGATGCCGTGGAGCGTGAGCTTGAGGCGGCGATTGAAGCTGAACTTGCACGCGGATTTGACGCTGCGTCGGATCAGGTGCGTGGCGCGAGTTCGACGGTTGAAGGGGAGTCGTATCGCGCGCGATACGCTGGACAGCTCGCTGCTACCGCCGCTGTAGCGGCACCAGACTCCGCCGCAGCTCTCCGCGTCCTTGTTGACGCTGCGAATGGTGCGGGGGCGCCGTTCGCCGTAGCGGCACTCGCCGCAACTGGCGCCAAGGTTGAGGGGATGGCGCTTGGAGAAGGCGTTATTAATGACGCGGTCGGTGCTACCTCGCCAGAAGCGTTAGGCGCGCGGGTTGTTGCTAGCGGCATGGATCTTGGGATCGCCCTCGATGGCGACGCCGATCGTTGCGCCGTTGTGGACGAGCGCGGTCAGCTGGTTGACGGCGACGTGGTGATTGCTCTCATCGCGCTCGATCGTAAGGCGCGTGGCCTCCCACACTCGGATCAGGTGGTGGCGACGATCTTGACGAACAGTGGCATTGAGCGGCAGCTCGCCGCGGCGGGGATCAAGCTCCAGCGCACCCCAGTGGGGGATCGCCATATCGCTGAGGCGCTTGCCGGTAAGAGGGAAGGGTTCGGCGGTGAGAAGAGCGGCCACCTCCTCTTCCCAGAACATGCACCGACTGGCGATGGGCTGATCAGCGCGATTGAGGTGATTGCGCTCTGTGCGCGAGCGAAGCGACCACTCTCACAACTTGCAGCGGCACTTCCGCTTGATCCACAGGTGCAGCGAGTGATTCGCGTGGAGGAGGGCGAGGCGGAGGCGCTCCTTGCGGACCCACGATTTACTGAGGTGCTGCGCGAGGCGGAGGCGCTCCTTAGGGGAGGGGGCGGCCGCATCCTGGTGCGTCCGTCAGGCACTGAGCCACTCCTTCGCGTCATGGCGGAGGGACCCGATGCTACGGCGGTAGCGTTCGCAGCGGAGCGTCTTCTTGGCGCCGCCGCCAGCCTCCTCGGCCGTCGCTCCTGAGCGAGCGGTAGACTACGCGCATGTTGCGCGAGACGTCGTACCAGCACGAGCTCCCCGCCCTGGGGGTCGATATTGTGCGCGTGGAGCGGATCGCCGCCGTCCTTCAGCGTCACCCCGCCCGCTTTGAGGCGCGCGTCTTGACCGGAGCTGAGCGCTCCTATGTCCGCGCACGACCAGAGAACTTGGCCGGTCGCTGGGCGGCGAAAGAGGCGGTCTCCAAGGTGCTCGGCCTTGGGGTTCGAGGGATCGGCTGGCGTGAGATCGAGATTGAGCTACTCGCCACAGGCCAGCCAACGGTGCGCCTCCACGGTAACGCGGCGCTACGTGCGGATCAGCTCGGCATTGAAGCGATCGCCGTCTCGATCAGCCATGAGCGCGAATACGCCATCGCTGTCGCCTTCGGTCAGCACACCGTACGCGAGGCATAAGTATGGGAATTCCCGAGGCGCTTCTCGCCGCGGGACTGCCACCACTCGCCCGCGCCGCATGGGTCGAGGTCAGCCTTGATGCGATCGCGAACAATGTGCGCAGTCTGAAGGCGCGCCTTCCAGAGGGTGGCCACATTGATGTCGTGCTGAAGTCAAACGCCTATGGTCTTGGCGCCGTCCAGATCGCTCGTGCCTCCATCGCCGCTGGCGCGCGCGCCGTGCTGGTGGCGACCGTTGATGAGGCGATTCAGCTACGACGCGCAGGGATCAGCGCGCCGCTCCGTGTCCTCTGGCGCGTGCCGAGCGAGTACCTGCGCGAAGCGGCGCAACTTGAGATCGGCGTTCCAGCCACCTCTCCCGCCGTCGTTGTGGAACTGCTCGCGGCAGATCTACGCGGCCTATCGCCACTCATCGTTGATGTGGAGGTTGATACGGGACTCGGTCGTGACGGCATCCTTCCAG
>CALMIH010000039.1 GCA_937864085.1 uncultured Chloroflexota bacterium | reverse complement strand
GGTGGTGTTGAACGTGGTGCGCAACGCGGCGCAGGCCATGAACGGCAAGGGCGAGATCATTCTCGCCACCCGGGTGGCGCGGCAGGTGACGCTTGCCAAGACGCGCCACAAGCTGGCACTAGAATTGCACGTGATCGACAACGGTCCCGGCATACCGGAGTCGATACGCGACAAGATTTTCTATCCGCTCGTGTCGGGACGTGAAGGCGGGAGCGGCCTCGGCCTCACTCTCGCGCAGAACTTCGTCCAGCTCGCGGCGGCGCGGATCGGCGTCGGGATCGGCGAGGCGGGGTCGAGCCCGCCGAGCCACTCGATCATCGCCGACCTCTACCCGCCCGAAAAGCGCGCGGGGGCGATGGGCATCTATTCGCTCGGCGTGGTGCTGGGCGCGGCGGGCGGGACGATGATCGGCGGCACGCTGGCGCATTTCTTCGGCTGGCGCGTGGCGATGTTCGCAGTGGGCATCCCCGGCATCGTGCTGGCGGTGGTGATCAAGCTGTTCGTGGTCGAGCCGCGGCGGGGCCTGTCCGATCCGGGCCATGCGGCGGCGGCGCAGGCGGCGATGCCGAGCTTCGGCGAGGGGTTCCGCTCGCTGTTCGCCAACCGCGCGGCGGTGCATCTGGTAATGGGCGTCACGCTGACGTCGCTGATCGGCTATGGCCATACCAGCTTCGGGCCGAGCTTCCTCATTCGCACCATCGGCCTCAGCAAGATCGAGATCGCGTCGATCGTCGCGCCGGTGAGGGCTTCCATCTCGACGCCGGTTTTGGCGTGGGTCTGGGCGCGGCAATGGATCGTGACTTCACCCGTGTCGTCGGCGAGGAGGCGCGATTCGATTATGATCTGGCAATCGTCGAGCGGGAGCGGGTGGCAGAGCGGGATGAGTTCGCCGCATTTTTTTGCCGCCTGAATTCCGGCGATGCGGGCGGTGGCGAGCACGTTGCCCTTGGCGATGCGGTCACACTTCGCGTTGATGCGCCGCGGCGTGCCGCGACGGTGCGCAACCATACGGCAACACACCTGCTCCATCGGGCGATCAGGATCATCGCAGGGGCGGATGCGAAGCAGCGCGGTTCGCTGGTGCACCCTGAATATCTGCGGTTTGACTACCCACTTGATCGTGCGCTGACGCGTGAGGAGCGCGACGCGGTGGAGGCGGAGGTGCAGCGCGCCATTCGGGAGGATATTCCGGTCACAGTCGCCCAGATGACGATGAAGGAGGCGATCGCCGCCGGCGCAGATGCCTTCTTTGATGAGAAGTACGGCGAAATGGTGCGTACTGTGCGCATGGCGGACTACTCGCATGAGCTCTGCGGCGGGACGCACTGCCGCGCAACGGGCGAGGTGGGGAGCTTCGTGATCACCTCTGATCGCAGCATCGGCTCCGGTCTTCGTCGTATTGAGGCGCTGAGCGGCCCTGTTGCCGACGAGTTCCTCCGTTCGCGCGTGAAGAGCCTGGAGGCGGCGGCAGACACCCTCGGCCTCCAGGATGCGGAGCAGCTCGTGCAGAAGATTAGCCAGCTCCAGGCGGAGCTAAAAGACGCGAAGCGACGCGCACGCGAGGGGAGCGGACGGAAGGCTGACCCTGTTGCACTCGCCGCCGCCGCAACAAAGGTGAAGGCGGGCTACGGAGTGCTCGTCACCTCGGCCGACGTTGAAGATCTCGAGGCGCTCAAGGAGCTCTCACTGCAGATCCGAAAGAAGATGGGCGACGGCGTGATCGCACTCGTGCGACCAGGTGGTAGCCCTGACCTCCTCGTGACCGTTGAGGGGGCTGGCGCTGCATCTGTCAACGCTGGAGAGATCGTTGCCGCCGGTGCGAGCGCCTGCGGTGGACGTGGTGGTGGAAAGCCGAACATGGGGCAGGGTCGTGGCGCTGAAGGGAGCGATGCGACGGTGGGACTCAACACCATGGCGACGCTGCTCGGTGTGAAGCTGGTTTCACCGAGTTGATGACCCCGAGCGTGCGCCGCCTCGGTATTGACCTTGGCGATCGTCGTGTTGGTCTTGCCGTCTCGGTTGATGACACTTCGCCACGCGGGCTCTCCACGATGATGCGGAGCGATCACATCGATGGTGACGTGGCGCGCCTCGCTACGATCTGCCGAGAGCAGCGCATCAGCGAACTTGTCATTGGGCTCCCGCTGCATAGTGACGGCACGATGAGCCCGCAGGGGGAGAAGACGCTGCGCTGGGCGGAGCAGATGGCCGCGCAACTTCAGCTCCCCATCATCTTTATTGACGAGCGCTACTCCTCAGAGCGCGCCGCTGAGCGCGTTGGTCGGCAGGGTGGTGGATCTGGTGGCGCTGCGCCAGGGCCAACGCGGCGTGCGGCACACCGTGCGGCGATTGATCAGGCAGCCGCGCAGCTGATCCTTGAAGACGCGGGGAACCCTGCACTTCACGTTGATCCAGCGCAGCTCGTTCGGACCTCCGCGACATGAGCCGACCTCCACGCCTCCTTGCGCTCGGCGCGATCGTGCTGGCGCTCCTCCTCGGACGCGCTGCAGCACCAGCACTGATCGGTGACGCGTTGGTGAGTGCCAGCCTCCGTTCGCCGGCGCTCCTCTCACTCCCGCTCCTCGGCGACATTGTTGTTGAGCGACTCGGTGATCGCATCAGCGCACCAGCCGGGAGCGACACAACACTCGTCACCGTAGAGATCGCGGCGGGTAGTAGCAGTAGCGAGATCGCGGCACAGCTCTACGAGGCAGGACTGATTGGTGATGAGACCGGCTTCATTGTTGCGGTGAGTCGCGCCGGCCTTGAAGGGGGTCTTCAGGCGGGACTCTTCCAGGTGGCGGCGAGCATGACGCCCAGCGAGATCGCCGTCACACTCACCCAGCCGTATCGCGAGCCGGCAATTGCCGTGCAACTGCGCGCCGGCCTTCGCCTTGAGCAGATCGTCGCGCAGATCGGCACGCTCGACCTCCCCTTTACGCAGCGCGAGCTGCTTGAACTTCTGCGCGCCCCATCCGCCAAGATCCTCGCTGACTACGACTGGCTCGACCTCCCGACTGGCTCAACGCTCGAAGGGCGGCTCGGCGCTGGCACCTTCAATGTGCCTGTGAGCGCAACGGCAGAACGCTTCGTGCGCATGCTTCTTGACCGATTCGCGGAGGAGATTCCCGCCGAACTTCGTGGCAGTGCGCCAGACGGGCGCTCCTTCCACGAGGTGCTGACAATGGCCTCAATCGTTGAGCGTGAGGCGGCGCTTGATGAGGAGCGACCACGCATGGCCGGGGTCTACGCATACCGCCTGCAGGAGGGGATTGGGCTCTTCGCGGACCCAACGATCATCTGGGTTGCCGACTCTGCGGCGCTACGCAATCTGAAGCTCGAGAAGTGGAAGAGCTATGAGTTCTGGACCTTCCCAGAGCAGCCGTATGTTGGGCTGGTGCCACCACGCGTGCCGAAGGACCTTGTTCCGTGGAACACCTTTGTTCGTGGTGGGCTTCCGCCAACGCCGATCTGCTCCCCATCACGTGCCTCCATTGAAGCGGCGCTCGCTCCCGATACGAGTCGTAAGGAGATGTACTTCGTCTTGATCCCTGGGACGAATGGGCGCCACGACTTTAGTCAGACGCTCGCCGAACACGAAGCGAAGGCGCGCAAGTACGGCTGGAAGTAGCGAGATGAGCATCCGCCACCCGCAGCCCGCCGATTTCTCCGCCCCACCGAGCGCTGCGCAGTTGCAGCGCTGGAGCGATGCTGATGTGGCGCTTCGACCGAGCCGCCTCGCCGCACTCCGTGCGCGTGCACGAAGCGAAGGGGTTGATGCCGTGCTCCTCACCTCGCATGCCGACGCACGCTACTTCTCTGGGATCTGCTTCGGTCCGAACGAGGAGCCGACCGCTGGCGTGAGTGGCTGGCTGCTGATCTCTGCTGACGCCTTCGCCATCTTTGCCGACTCGCGCTATACGGTGCAGGCGCGTCGTGAGGCGACGCTCGCAGCGCCGCTCGACCCTGGGAGTGATCCGGGCGCAGCGATCGCAGCGTGGGCTACGGCGAACGGAGTACGGAAGCTCGCCGCAGATCCTGGTGCCATTCGTCACGCCGTCTGGGAGCGCATCGTTGCGGCGGGTTCAGGAGTTGAACTGGTCTCCGCAAAGGGGTGGAGCGCCGAGCTGCGCGCGGTAAAGGATCCAACCGAGATCGAACGCATTGCCGCCGCGTGTGCCGTGGCCGACCGCGCTCTCGCCGCCCTCCTACCAAAGATCGTTGATGGGGCGACGGAGGCGGAGCTCGCCTGGCTCCTTGAACGCGGCATGCGTGAGGGCGGTGCGGAGGCGCTCGCCTTTGATGTTGCGGCACTCGCTGGCGGCAACGCCGCGCTGCCACACGGTAACCCTGGCGCACGACCCTTCAAGAACGGCGAAGTGGCGCTCTTCGATTTTGGTGCGCAGGTTGCGGGATACCGCAGCGATATGACGCGCACACTCTTTGTTGGATCGGCGAGCGATGACGACCTTGCCCTCTATCAGCGTGTCCTTGATGGCCAGCAGGCGGCGATCACCGCACTTCGCAGCGCTGCAGAGCGTGGCGATGCGGCGCTCCCATCTGGACGCGAGGCGGACCAGATCACACGCGCCGCAATGGCTGGCGCGCCAGGGATCTACGAGCATGGGCTCGGACACGGGATCGGCCTGCAGACGCATGAGGCGCCGTCGCTTTCACGTGGTGCGTCGGAGCATCCGCTCCCATCGCCAACCGTCTTTAGCGTTGAGCCTGGGATCTACCTGGAAGATCGGATTGGCATTCGCATTGAGGATCTGGTCGCGGTTGACCTTGCGGCGCGTAGCCTGCGCACGCTGACCCTCTTCCCCTCCGCCCCCCTGATCACGGGCTGACGGCTAGACTGAGCGTCAAGACAGGGTCCTGGCCGAGCGGCCGTGCGGTCGCAAGAGAGGGGGAGCCAGATGATTTCAACCGGCGAACTGAAGAAGGGTGTCGTCATTGAGCTTGAGGGTGAGCTCTGGCAGATCCTTGAGTACCACCACATCAAGGTTGGACGTGGTTCAGCCCAGGTGCGCATCAAGTTTCGCAACGTTCGGAAGCAGTCGATCGTTGAGAAGACCTTTCAGGCGGGGGAGAAGTTTCCGCGCGCCACGCTGGAGCGCCGACCGGCGCAGTTCCTCTTCTCGGACGGGAATGACTACACCTTCATGGACACCTCGAACTACGACCAGTTCGTGATCACAGGCGAACAGCTCGGCGAGGCGAAGGATTACATCAAGGACAACCTCATCCTTGAGCGCATCAGTTATGAAGAGGAGACGCTCGGAGTAGAGTTGCCGATCAACATTGATCTCGTTGTCACTGAGACCGATCCTGGCTTTGCGGGTGACACGGCGACCGGTGCGCGCAAGGCGGCAACGCTCGAGACCGGACTTGTGGTGCAGGTGCCCCTCTTTGTCAGCGTTGGCGACCTGATTCGCGTTGATACGCGAACCGGCGAGTATCAGACGCGCGTCTGATCACGCAGCCTGCCCCCGAGGAGGCACTCAGCGTCTCTGACGTTGCTGCGCGCATCCGGGCGCAGATCACAGAGGATCCGCTTCTTTCGTCGTGCACGGTGGTCGGCGAGGTGCAGAGCAGCATGCGCAGCTCAGCAGGCCACGAGTACCTGACACTTCGCGACGCCGAGTCAACCCTTGAGTGCGTTCGCTTCCGCGGCAGCATCCGACCGGGCGAGGAGACGCCAGTTGTCGGGGAGGTTGTCCTCCTTGTTGGACGGATCGATCTCTACGCGCCGCGCAGTCGCTACCAGATGATCGCGAATGCGATCTTCCGTCCTGGTGGGATGGGCCTCCTCTCCAAGGAGCTGGAGGCGCTGAAGAAGCGACTGCAGTCGGAGGGGCTCTTTGACTCAGCGCGAAAGCGTCCTATCCCCGTTGCGCCAGAAGGCATTGCGCTGGTGACCTCCAAATCTGGCGCGGTGCTGCACGATGTGTTGCGCGTGCTACGACACGCGGCACCGCAGTCGCGCCTTGTGTTGGTGCACGCCGCCGTCCAGGGGGCTACTGCACCCGCGGAGATCGTTGATGGAATCCAGCGAGCAAACAAGTTGGCGAAAGACGAACACCGCGCTGGGCGCTCCGATGCACCAGCGGTGATCCTCCTCGCACGTGGTGGTGGATCGAGCGACGACCTTGCCGCCTTCAGCAGTGAGGTGGTGCTGCGAGCGATCGCGGCCTCCGAGCTACCAGTCCTCTCCGCTGTTGGGCACGAATCCGACGTCACGCTTGCCGATCTTGTTGCCGACGATCGCGCCGGAACGCCAAGCATCGGTGCTGCGCGCCTTGCGCCGAACCTTGATGCGGTGCGTCGACTGCCGCTGCAACTTGCCGTGCGCGCTCGAGACGCCGTGGAGATCCTGATCACGCGCGCTGCCGCGGCGTTTGAGAGCGAGCGCCGCGCCCTTGTTGCGGCCGGTCCAGCAACACGTCTTGAGCGAGCCGAAGAGCGTCTCGCCCTCACCGCCGACGACCTGAGTCGAGCCGTCCGCGGCCACCTTCGCGACGCCCTCGAAGGGGTGCAGCAGGCTGGCATCCTCCTCGGCGCCCTCTCGCCACTCGCCGTCCTCTCTCGTGGATATGCGATGGTTGAGGGAAGTGATGGAAGTCTCGTACGCTCGTGGCGACAGGCGCCAGCTGGAACCGTGATTCGGGTCCGGCTTGGCGATGGCGAAATTGGCGCACAGGTGACGAAGAGCGGAAAGGGGGGTCGAGATGGCGGCAAAGCGTCTTAAGCAGTCGGCTTCTCACAAGGGGTCATCAGCTGGCCTTCCGAGCGATTTTGAAGAGACGATGCGCGAACTGCGCGACGTTGTTGGACAGCTTGAGTCACAAGAGGGGGGACTTGAGGTTGCGGTTACGAGTTTCGAGCGTGGCGTGAAGCTGCAGCAGCATGCCCAGCAGCAACTTGATGCCGCGCGGCTGCGCGTAGAAGAACTTTTGCCAGATGGTGACCTTGCAGACCTCGATCTTGATGACGAGGACGAGGGATGAGTTCAGTGACGAAGCCTGGGGGGGATGAGGGAGTCGCACTCCGCGCGGTCGGCGCCGACTCGCTCCTCGCGCGCCTTGAGGGCCCTGAGGGCCTGAAGGGGCTCTCTGGCGTCGAGCTCGATCAGATCGCTGAGCAGATTCGCACCGCGATCATCGCGACCACCGCAGTGACTGGCGGTCACCTCGGCCCAAGCCTTGGCGTGGTGGAGTTGACGATCGCACTTCATCACGTGATGGCCTCACCGGTGGATCGCATCGTCTTTGACACTGGGCATCAGGCGTATCCGCACAAGCTCCTCACCGGTCGCCTCGCGCGATTCGGTACATTGCGCCAACTCGGTGGAATCGGTGGCTTCCCGCGCCGTACAGAGTCGCCACACGATGTCTTTGATGGCGGGCATGCGGGGACGGGCATCTCTATTGGTCAGGGGCTTGCGTTGGCACGCGATGTGCGGGGCGGGAGTGAAAAGATTGCGGTGGTTGTGGGCGACGCGGCGCTGATGAGCGGTCTCAGCCTTGAGGCACTCAACGACATTGGGCATCGCCAGACCAAGATGCTGATTGTGTTGAACGACAATGAGATGTCCATCTCTCCTACCGTTGGCGCGATCTCAACGTACCTCTCCAAGGTGAAGCTCTCGAAGACGTGGCGTGGGAGTAAGAGTGGGTACGACAAGCTCATTGGCTCCCTGCCGCTGGTTGGCGACAAACTGTTGAGCCTCTCAAGGAGCTTGCGACGCTCCGTGGTCTCCTTCGTGCAAGAGCCTGGGCGCCTTTTTGAAGATCTCGGCATCACCTATGTTGGCGTTCTTGATGGTCATGATCGGATGCAGATGGAGGAGGCTTTCAACGCCGCCTTCGCCATGCCAGGTCCGGTGCTCGTGCATGTGCGCACGCAGAAGGGTCGTGGGTATCGTCCTGCTGAAGCGGATCCGATCACCTTCCACGGCGCAGCGCTGCCGAAGATGGAGGTTGGTGTTCCAACAGATTCATACGGGAAGAGCGGCGGTGTACCAGAGGCACCTGCGCCAAAACGACCGAATTACACAGCGCTCTTCGCCGCTGAGGTGATCGCCGCCGCCGCGGACGATCGCCGTATCGTGGCGATCACCGCTGGCATGCCAACTGGGACCGGCCTCGACAAGTTTGCCGCCGCATATCCAGATCGCTTCTATGACGTTGGGATTGCAGAACAACACGCTGTTGCAACCGCAACGGGGATCGCGATGGGTGGCGGTCGGCCGGTGGTTGCGATCTACTCAACCTTCCTACAGCGCGCTTGGGACCAGATCGTCCACGACGCCTGCCAGAACGACCAGCCAGTGCTCTTCGGTGTGGACCGCGCCGGTCTCGTTGGCGAAGATGGCACCAGCCACCAGGGGATGTTCACGCTCACCGCACAGCGTCAGATCCCGCGTCTCGTCATCGCCTCGCCGAAGGATGAGCAGGAGATTCGCGCACTTGTCCGTACGGCACTTGCGCAAGACCATCCATTTGCGCTGCACTATCCGCGCGACAGCATTGAGGGCGTCGCTCCGCGTGAACCGCGTCCAATTCCAGTCGGAAAGGCGGAGACGCTCGCCGAGGGGAGCGACATCGTGATTGTTGGCTTCGGCCCGATCGTGCAGCGTGGGCTTCGCGTGGCTGAGCAGCTGCGCGGATCCGGGCTCTCCGTTGG
>CALMIH010000038.1 GCA_937864085.1 uncultured Chloroflexota bacterium | reverse complement strand
ATGCGTTTGTACCTCAATGAAATTGGTCAGCACACGTTGCTCACGTCCGACGATGAACGTCGTTTAGGCAAACTTATTAAAGAAGGTCTCATTGCAGTCGAGCGCCTCACCGGCGACGAACCCATCGATGCAGGCGAGAAGCGCACACTGCGCCGCGCTGCTCAAGAAGGTCAAGCTGCAAAAACGCACATGGTGCAAGCCAACTTGCGCTTAGTTGTTTCTATCGCACGTCGCTACGACGGCAAAGACCTGCAACTCGCCGACCTCGTACAAGAGGGAAACATCGGCCTCATTCGCGCGGTGGAGAAGTTTGAGTACATCAAGGGCTTCAAGTTCTCTACGTATGCAACCTGGTGGATTCGTCAGGCGATCACCCGGGCGATTGCCGATCAGGCGCGCACGATTCGTATTCCAGTACACATGTATGAGCAGTTGAATCGCTTGACGCGTATTCAGCGTCAACTCTTCCAGGAGCTCGGTCGAGAGGCAACAGATGAGGAGATCGCCACGGAGTTGACCAAGGTGACTGAGACCGAGGTGACAGCCGAGCGCGTCCGAGAGATGCGTAAGGTGAGCCAGGAGCCAGTCTCGTTGGAGACGCCGATCGGCGAAGAGGAAGACAGTCACCTCGGCGACTTTATTGAGGATAAGGCGGCGAAGAAGCCAGATGAGGCGGCAAACAGTCAGCTACTCAGTGAGCAGATCGTTGCAACGCTCGAGTCACTCAGCGCGCGCGAACAGCGTGTGTTGCGACTGCGCTTCGGCCTTGAGGATGGGCGACAGCGCACGCTGGAAGAGGTGGGCGCCGAGTTCAATGTGACGCGTGAACGCATCCGCCAGATTGAGGCGAAGGCGCTGCGCAAGTTGCGACACCCATCACGATCGCGCAAACTGCGCGATTACCTGGATTAGACGCATGGCTACTCATTTGACAACTGCGCTGGTCCCTGAGGGGATTGGCCTGCATGCTCGGCCTGCGGCGCTCTTCGTGAAGCAGGCGGCAGGCTTTAGTTCGACGATCCGGCTCACCTGCGGCGAACGGACTGCGGACGGGAAGTCCATTCTCGGCGTCCTGCAGCTCGGCGCCTCTGCAGGGAGCGCAGTAGAGATCCGCGCAGAGGGGGACGACGCCGAGGCAGCCGCAGAGGCGCTCGCCGCCTTCATCCGTGCGATCGCCTAGCGTCGTTCTGTAGGGCGCGCCAGCGCGCTCGGAGTCGGAGAGTTCGGGGCAGACTGTTGGTTGCTGGGTGATCACCCAGATAAACAAGTCGATGGAGGGGATATGGGCACAGATATCGTCGCCGCAGCGAAGGGCGTGATTAAAGGACTCGGCGGGGCAAAGAACATCAAGTCGAGCGAGCCCTGCATCACACGGATTCGGTGCGACCTTGTTGACATGAAGAAGATGGACGAGGCGACACTGAAGAAGGCTGGCGCGATCGCCGTCGTGAAGTTTGGAAAAGGGGTCCAGGTGGTGATGGGGACCCTCTCGGACAACATCGAATCTGAGATGCGCCGCCAGATGAAGCGCTGAGTGGCGGAGCCGATCACCCTGCTCGCCCCCTTCGCGGGGCGGGTCGTCCCACTGAGCGACCTCCCCGACCCCGTCTTCGCACAGGGGATCATGGGTAGTGGGGTCGCGATTGACCCCGTTCAGGCGGATCAGATCCTTGCCCTCGCGCCGTGCGCGGGGAGCGTGGCGAAGCTCTTTCCAGGCGGGCACGGGGTGGCGATTGAGAGTGCCGCTGGCCCGATCCTCCTCCACCTTGGCCTCGACACCGTCGCCCTGAAGGGGGTCGGCCTCACCGCGCTCGTGGGGGATGGTGACCAGATCGTCGCCGGCCAGCCCCTGGTTGAACTCGCCGCCGCCAGCATCCGTGCTGGTGGGACATCGCTCCTGACCCCGATCGTTGCGATCGGTGGGCAGCGGGTTGAGCTCCTCGCCTCCGCGGGGGGGCAGGTTCAGGCGGGGGAGCCGCTCCTCACTGTTCACCCTGCCTAACCCGCGAGGCCCTAAGCACGATTTGGCCCCTGGATGGGGCGAAAGATAAGGGACCTTAATGAAACCCCTTGTCATACCGCCACCTGGCGAGTAGGGTTATTCACAAGCGGGAGCCGTCCTGACCGCAAGGGCAGGGCCTCGCGCTTAAGTGGAGGTACATGGGAATGTTTGAGCAACTACAGAAGATCGGGAAGGCGTTGATGCTCCCGATCGCGGTGCTCCCCGCGGCGGCGCTTCTGCTCCGCATCGGCGTGCTCCTTAGCAGCGACCTGAAGGTCGCGGACGGGACGGCCCTGACGGTCGTCTGGAACGTCATGACGATCGCCGGTGATGCCGTCTTCGGCAACCTGGCGCTCCTCTTCGCCATTGGTGTGGCTGTTGGCCTCACTGAAGGTGCTGGTGTGGCCGCCCTTGGCGCCGCAGTCGGCT
>CALMIH010000037.1 GCA_937864085.1 uncultured Chloroflexota bacterium | reverse complement strand
GACGAGAGGCTGCGGCCGCGGATGTCACCTACGCTGCGACGCGCACCGCTGGGGCGGCAGCACTCAATGCGCTCCCACCACTTCTCGGTGTCCCTGTGGCGCTGAAAGATCTCGTCAACATGATCGGCACGCCAACCACCGCTGGCTCCAAGATCCTTGAGGGCTACATCAGTCCGTATGACGCAACGATCGCCGCCAAGCTCAAGGCGGCTGGCGCACTCATCCTTGGGAAGACGAATATGGACGAGTTCGCGATGGGCTCCTCTACGGAGTTCAGCGCCTACAGGCGAACGGTGAATCCGTGGGATCGCGAGCGTGTTCCCGGCGGCTCGTCGGGTGGATCTGCATCAGCAGTGGCGGCACTGCACGCACCGCTGAGCATCGGCAGCGACACGGGGGGCTCAATTCGTCAGCCGGCGAGCCTCACAGGGATCACTGGGATGAAGCCAACGTACGGCCGCATCTCGCGCTACGGCATTGTTGCGTTCGCCTCATCGCTTGACCAGATCGGCCCGTTCGCTCGTAGCGCGCAGGATGCGGCGCTGCTGCTTCACACCATTGCAGGATCCGATCCGCGCGACGCAACGAGTTCCGCAACGCCAGTTGATGCCGCGCTGCTGAAGCTCCCACAGGGGGATCAGGCGGCGAGTGCGCTGAAGGGGAAGCGCTTCGCCCTGCCGAAGGAGTACTTCGTGGCGGGGATGGAGCCTGGCGTTGAGGCGGCGGTGCGTGCCGCAGTTGCCGCGCTGCAGTCAGCGGGTGCAATCATTGATGAGGTGAGCCTGCCGACCACCGAGCATGCGCTCGCCACCTACTACATCGTTGCCCCCGCTGAGGCCTCCGCGAACTTGGCGCGATATGACGGGATTCGTTACGGCGCATCGAAGCACGGCGGCGGCAATCTGCTCGACGGTTATCTCGCTACGCGCGGTCGTGGCTTCGGTCCTGAGGTGCGCCGACGCATCATGCTCGGGACGTATGCGCTCTCCGCAGGTTTTTACGACGCCTACTACCTGAAGGCGCAGAAGGTGCGCACCTTGATTGCTCGCGACTTCGATCGCATCTGGGCGGCGGGGTATGACGCGATCGTGGCACCGGCGAGCCCGTCGGTGGCATGGAAGTTTGGCGCGAAGATGAGCGACCCTGTTGCGATGTATCTCGCTGACGCCTGCACGATCCCAACGAATATGGCGGGCCTCCCTGGACTCAGCACTCCGTGCGGACTCTCGGAGGGGCTCCCCGTCGGCTTACAACTGATCGGCGCACCGTGGAGCGAGGCGGGGCTCCTCTCAATCGCCGCAGGCTATGAGGCGCTCAGCGCCAACGCGCCGTGGCGCGACCAGGATCCCACCGACCTTGCCGCACTCGGAGGGGCCGCATGAGTGACTTCGCAAAGCGCACCCTCGCCGATCGCGTGCATGCGGTGCCACCATCTGGCATCCGTCGTTTCTTCGATATCGCCGCGCAGATGCAGGACGTCATCAGCCTTGGCGTTGGCGAGCCAGACTTTGATACGCCGAGCCACATCACTGAGGCGGCAATCAGCAGCCTGCGTGCCGGTCGGACGCACTACACATCAAACTACGGAACGCTTGAACTCCGTGCCGCCATTGCCGACAAGATCTTCGAGCGATCTGGTGTGCGCTATGACCCGGCGACAGAGATCGTGGTCACGATCGGCGCATCCGAGGCGGTCGACCTCGCCATTCGCGGGACCATCAATCCAGGAGAGAGCCTCATCCTTCCGGAGCCTTCGTACGTTGCCTATCTCCCCGCCGTGATCTTCGCCGGTGGCGAGGTGCGTTCGATTCCAACGAGCGCGGCTGACGGTTGGCGCTTGGACACAGCTGCAGTTGCTGCTGCTGCGCCAGGGGCGAAGGCGCTCTTCCTCGGCTATCCGGCGAATCCCACCGGCGCAACGCTGGACGAGGCAACGCGCGCCGAACTCGCGCGCATCGCAGTGGAACACGACCTGCTCGTAATCAGCGATGAGATCTATGACCGTCTCGTCTATGAGGGGCCAGAGCACCGCGCGATCTCTGCCTACCCTGGAATGAAGGAGCGCACGATCCTGATCGGTGGCTTCTCAAAGTCGTACGCGATGACCGGGTGGCGTGTCGGCTTCCTTTGTGCGTCAGCGGAGATCATCGCCGGCCTCGTCAAGATTCACCAGTACGCGATCATGAGCGCCCCAACACCGTCGCAAGACGCTGCACTTGAGGCGCTCCGCAACGGCGAGCCTGCACTAGAAGAGATGCGTGCCGCGTATGGGCGTCGTCGCAGCATCATCCTGGATGGACTCGCCGCGCTGAATCTGCCGACCGGCGCGCCGAAGGGTGCCTTCTACGCCTTCCCAGGCATCTCGTCGCTCGGCATCAGTGATGAGGAGTTCGCCGAGCGCCTTTTGCAAGAGGAGCGAGTTGCGGTGATTCCTGGTTCAGCTTTTGGCGCAAGTGGTCGTGGCCATGTGCGCATCTGCTACGCGGTGTCAGAAGAGAAGTTGCGCGAGGCGCTCGTCCGCATCGGGCGCTTTGTTGCATCACTGAAGGGGGCTGCCGTATGAGCTGGGAGGCGGTGATCGGCATTGAGATTCACGTGCAGCTGCGCACCGCAACGAAGATGTTCTGCCCCTGCGCGATCCCTGCAGAGGGTGACGCGCCAAATACGCGCACCTGCCCAACCTGCCTCGGCCTTCCGGGCGCCCTGCCTGTGCCGAACCGGGCCGCAATTGAGAAGGTGCTCGCTGTGGGCGCCGCGATCGGTGCGAAGAGCCCTGCAACGACGCGC
This sequence comes from uncultured Chloroflexota bacterium, assembly GCA_937864085.1. GTDB lineage: Bacteria > Chloroflexota > Limnocylindria > Limnocylindrales > Limnocylindraceae > Limnocylindrus. Next base: position 3,958 of record CALMIH010000037.1, on the reverse strand, counting down.
TGGGATCGGAAGAACTACTTCTATCCCGACCTCCCGAAGGGCTACCAGATCAGCCAGCTCGATCTGCCGCTTGCAGAGCACGGCAGCATCCCCGTCACCACGAGCGCTGGCGCTGGCTCCGTGCGGATTCGACGCGCGCACCTAGAGGAGGATACGGCGCGTCTGCGCCATGAGAAGGGGGCCGACGGCACGCGGGCGAGCCTCATCGATTACAACCGCTCTGGCGTCGCCCTCCTTGAGATCGTCACCGAGCCAGATATTCGGGATGGCGAGACGGCGCGCCGCTACGCAGAGGAGCTTCGTCTCCTTCTGCGCACGATCGGCGCGGCGGACGCTGAGATGGAGAACGGCCAGATGCGTGTGGAGGCGAACATCTCACTCCGACCATCAAGCGACGCGCCGTTTGGACTCCGCGTTGAGGTGAAGAACATGAACTCGTTCCGCTCCGTTGAGCGAGCGATCGCCTACGAGATGGCGCGACAAGCTGAGGTGCTTGACGCTGGAGGCACCATCACACAGGAGACGCGTGGATGGGATGAGGGGAGTGAGACGACGTACACGATGCGCGCAAAGGAGGACTCGCACGACTACCGCTACTTCCCTGAGCCGGATCTGCCACCGCTCGACATCGACCCCGCCTGGCTCGCCGCGATCGTTGCCGGACTCCCAGAGCTCCCAGGGACGCGCCGCGCGCGCTACGTCAGCGAGCTCGGACTCACTGAGTACGATGCGAGCGTTCTGGTTGCCGAGCCACGCGCCGCCGCCCTTTTTGAGGCGGCACGTGCCGCACAGCAGGGGCTCGACGCCAAACTGCTTGCGAACTGGGTGAGCGGCGAATACCTGCGCGTGGCGAAAGAGGGGGCTGCCGACCCTGATTCGGTTCAGTTTGCTGCGCTCGTCGCCGCGGTTGCGAGCAAGGAGATCAGCGGCACCACCGCGAAGGCGCTCTTCGCTGAAATGATCACGACGCCACTCAACATTCGCGAGGTGATCGCCTCACGTGGCCTTGGGCAGATCAGTGATACCGGTGCACTGGAGAGCATCATCGCCGACGTCATCGCAGCGAATCCACAAGCGATCGCCGACTGGAAGGCGGGGAAGCAGCAGGCGGTGAGCTTCCTCGTTGGTCAGGCGATGAAGGCGAGCAAGGGGCGTGGCGACGCGGCGCTCCTTGGCGAACTTATTCGCGCAGCACTCGACCGCTAGATGCTCGATATCGTTCGCCTCGTCACCGGGGGCTTCGGGGTCGCTGGCCTCCTTTATCTCGCACGTCAGCTCCCGCCGCTACTCGCGAAGTATCAGCTCCATCAGACGCGCGTTGGCGGAGCGAAGCGCTACAGTGAGTGGCGCGGCGCACCTGGTGCTGGACCTGACGTTCTTGATCGCCTTGAGGGGCAGCTGATCGTTTCGCGGCTGAAGCGCCTCGCTGGCGTTGGCGTTGCCTCCATCGTTGGGATTGCGCTCGCCCTCTTCCCGCCGTTCCGCTAGCTGCTCGCTAAACGCTCGGACCGGCAATCCTTAAGCGCTGCACCTCGATCGCCGTGCAACGGTCTTGGACGAATGGGATGCCCGCGTCTGCGGCGAGCGCTGCGGCCTCTGGACTGATGATGCCGAGTTGCAACCAGATCGCCCCCGCGCCAGCTGCGATCGCCTCCCGCGTCACGTCGGCGCAGTCTTCTGGGCGACGAAAGATATCAACGAGATCAATGCGCTGACCCTCCGGGAGTGACGCGGCTGCGCTGGCAAGGTTTGGATAGCAGGGGAGTCCGGCAACTCCGTCGGCCAGCGCGTTCGCGGCGGGGTTGACGGGAAGGATGTGCCAGCCAGCTGCTTGAAGGGCGAGCAGGACGCCGTGCGAGGGGCGGTCAGGCTTCGGTGAGGCGCCAACAACAGCGATGGTACGACTGCCAGCGAGGAGGCTCCGAAGCTGCTCGTCTGAGGCGGGGGGCACGCCGCCTCTCCCCTCTGCGGCGTCGATCGCCGCCCTTACCCTCGCTCGTTCGCGCTCATCCATCGGCTAATCCTACGCGCTCGGTAGACTCCCCCCGTGAGCAAGAAGCCCGACTTCACCCATCTCCACGTCCACACCGAGTTCAGCCTGCTCGACGGCATGAGCAAGATCGATGCGCTCATGGACGAGACGAAGGCGCTCGGCATGGACTCCATCGCCATTACCGATCACGGTGCCCTCTATGGGACGGTGCAGTTTGTCCAGGCGGCAACGAAGCGTGGGATCAAGCCAATCATCGGCGTGGAGACCTACGTTGCGCGTCGTGGCATGGGCGACAAGGAGGGGAAGGCAGACCAGCAGCCTTTCCACCTCGTCTTACTCGCCACCAACGCAGTCGGCTATCGCAACCTCTGCCGCCTCGTCACCGATGCGCACCTCGACGGCATGTACTACAAGCCGCGCATCGACCTTGATCACCTCGCGAAGTATTCCGAGGGGCTGATCGGACTCTCCGGCTGCCTGAACGGCGAGATCGCGCGCGCCCTTGAGGTTGATGACTGGGAGCATGCGCGTGCACTTGCAGGGCGCTACGGCGACATCTTCGGCAAGGAGCGCTTCTATTTGGAGGTGCAGGATCATGGCCTCCCGGAACAGAAGCGACTGAACGAGCAACTCTTCAAGCTCGCACCTGAGGTTGGACTCCCACTCGTCCTGACGAACGATCTTCATTATGTCCGCGCGCAGCAGCGGGAGGCGCACGACGTCCTCCTCTGTATCGGCACCGCAAGCAACCTTGAGACGCCTGGCCGCATGCGCTTTAACAGTGGCGAGTTCTACCTGAAGTCGCCTGCGCAGATGGCGTCGCTCTTCCCTGATCGCCCTGACCTGCTGCTCAATACGCGCGCCATCAGCGAAGCGGTCGACTTCAAGTTGACGCTTGGGCAGCCGCGCATGCCGGACGTTGAGGTGCCGAAGGGAGAGACGGTTGAGAGCTGGTTGCGCAAAGAGGCAGAGCGCGGGCTGCTGCGTCGCTACGGGACGCCGTCTGCCGCGGGACGCGAACGGCTTGAGTATGAGCTCAGCGTGATCTTGAAGATGGGCTACGGGGCCTACTTCCTGATCGTGGCCGACTTCGTCCGATTCGCACGCGAGCAGGGGATTGCCACCACCTGCCGAGGAAGCGCACCAGGTTCAATCGTGACCTACGCGCTCGGCATTACGCCAGTGGATCCATTGCACTACGACCTTCCGTTTGAACGCTTCCTGAATGAGGACCGCGTAACGATGCCGGATATTGACATTGACTTTGAGGATGGTCGCCGCGAGGAGGTGATTCGCTACGTTGCGCAGAAGTACGGCGAGAGCCAGGTGGCGCAGATCATCACCTTCGGCACGATGGCGGCGCGCGCGGCGATCCGCGACGTTGGGCGCGTCCTTGGGAAGAGCTACGGCGATGTGGACCGACTGGCGAAGGCGGTTCCAGACAAGCTCGGCACAACGCTCAGCCAGGCGCGTAAGGATGCTGATTTCAAGGCGCTCGCCGAAAGTTCGGACTATGCGCCACTCGTGAGCCTCGCCGAACAGCTCGAAGGTGTGGTTCGCAACGCCTCCACCCATGCCGCTGGCGTGGTGATCAGTCGCGAGCCACTCACGGAGATCATGGCGCTGCAGCGCGCCACAAACTCCGAAGGGGTAATGACCCAGATTGAGATGCACGGCGTTGAGGCGCTCGGGCTCCTCAAGTTCGACTTCCTTGGTCTGGCAAACCTGACGATCTTGCGCACGGCGGTGGATCGGATCAAGGCGACCTACGGGGTGGCGATTGACCTTGACACGATCCCGCTTGACGACGCGAAGACCTTCGCGCTTTTGGCCTCAGGTGAAACGAGCGGCATCTTCCAACTGGAGTCGGCTGGGATGCGCCGCTACATCAAAGAGCTGCGTCCAACGAGTGTCTTTGATCTAGCCGCCATGGTGGCGCTCTATCGACCAGGGCCGATGGCGAAC
>CALMIH010000036.1 GCA_937864085.1 uncultured Chloroflexota bacterium | reverse complement strand
CGTTGTTTCCCACCCGCGTCAACTACCGCGCCTTCGGCCGCCAGTTCGGCCGCGGCGAAGAAGAGTTGCGCCACTCCGGTCAACAATGAATCCGCGCGCAAGTGCGCCGAGGGCGGCGAGGACGGCGCTACGCCCCTCTTCACGAATCTCCACACCAGCCAAGAGGCTTCGACCACCGATAGCGCGCGCAGCGCGTGCAAGTGCACGCTCTTGAAGTGCGGTGCGGCGTGCTTCCAACGCGCTGAGTCGCCCCTGCAGTGTTGCGCTCTCCGCCTCAGCGGCGCGCGCGGCACTGTCGCGGTCGCCAACAAGGGCGCGCGCCTTCGCCTCAGCAGCCTCCGCGGCGGTCACCGCCGCCGTTGCGCGTTCGAGTCGGCTCGCCACCTCTGTATATGCGGCCGCTGCCGTATCTCGACGTCCCGTGGCCGCAATCAGTTCCTCTGCGGAGTGATCAGCTTCGACCGCCTCAATCTCCGCCTCGCTGCGGAGGATGCGCGCCTCGGTCTCCGCGAGCTCAGATGATCGCGAGCGTTCTGCACGAAGGAGTGACTGTCCGCTCGCCGCCTCGCTCGAGCCGTCGCTACTCAGTGCGCGCAGCTCACGCCGGGCGGTTGCAAGGTCGGCATCAAGAAGTTCAAGTGCTGCTGCCGCCTCTGCATCGGCGGCGGGGGCTGGGGTGGCGCGGATCTGCTCAACGGCGAAGACCTCTCGCTCTGCAGCGGCAACCTCGGCGCTGAGTCGTTCCGTATCACGCTGCACCGCTGCTGCCTCCGCATCAGAGCGTGCGCGATTCCGCTCCGCCGCCTCACGTGTTGCTCGCGCCGCCTCAAGCTGCTGACGCGCCGCCTCTAGGGCGAGTCGCGCCTCTGCGAGTCGTACGCGCCGAACCTGCGCCTCTCCGTCTGCGGAGCGCAGCGCCTCTCGGACGGTGGCGAGCTCCGCGCTCACCTCGCTCAGTCGGGTGCGGCTCTGGAGGCGACGAGTGGTAAACCAGCCGGAGCGCTGCGCGCCAAGCGTTGCGATCCAATCGACCGCCTCAGAGAGGAGCTCGTCACGCCCAGCCTCCTGGCGCGCGAGTGTGGCGAGACGGCGCTCCTGTGGTCGTAGCGCTGCGAGGATCTCCTCAACACGGGCGCGATTCTCTGTTGCCTCCTTCATCTCAGACTCTGCGCGTGCGCGGCGTCGCTCATGTCGCGCTGTGCCCGCAAACTCTTCTACCAGGGCGCGACGCTCTTCAGCCCGCAGGCTGAGCGCCTGATCCACCGCACCCTGTCCAATGAAGAGGAGCCCGTTCTCAGCGAGTCCAGCTCCATCAAGAAGTTCGTTCAGGTCGCGAAGTCGGACGCGCTCACGATTGAGCAGATACTCCTGACCGCCACCGCGATCGGCACGACGTGCGATCTCAATCTCTGTGAAGGGGAGGTCGAAGAGGCCATCATCATTCGCAATGCTGAGCGAAACTTCGGCGAGGCCGAGCTGGCGTCGCTTCTCGGAGCCTGCGAAGATCACCTCATCGACGCGCTTTGAGCGAATTCCACGACCCGCTTCGCCGAGTGCCCAACGCAGTGCGTCAACGATGTTTGATTTGCCGCTCCCGTTCGGTCCAACGATCGCTGTGATGCCTGGGGTGAAGGCAATCGTTGTCTTATCCGCAAAGGTCTTGAACCCGCTCAGGCGAACCTCGCGGAGTCGGAGGCGACTCACAGGACCGCCTCCTTCGTCACGCCGAGCAGATCAATTGCCGCTTCTGCAGCCGCCGCCTCTGCGGCACGCCGACTTGAGCCACTCCCTCGCGCAACCTCTCCCCCGTCAATGCGAACGGCACACTCGTAGATGCGCTCATGTTCTGGCCCACTCGTACTGATGATGTCGTAGCGCGGCAGTGAACCGTTGCGCGCCTGCGTCCACTCCTGGAGCATCGTCTTGATCCCTTTCCCGATGGCCGCACGTGGCGCAGCGATCTCAGGCTCAAGGTGTGTCAACACGAAGCGTTCCGCCGCCTCGAATCCGTGTGCGAGATACACGGCACCGATGATCGCTTCGAGCGCTGCGGCGAGAGCCGCCGGTCGCTGCCCGCCACCACGCTGCGCCTCGCCCTCACCGAGAAGGAGGAGTTCATCAAGGGCGAGCCGCTGCGCAACATCGGCAAGGCCGATGCGGCTCACGATTGAGGCGCGACGCTCAGAGAGGTCGCCCTCAGATGCGGTGGGGTCTGCGGTATACAGCGCGGCGCTCACCACGGCGCCAAGAATGGCGTCGCCAAGAAACTCAAGTCGCTCGTTATCTTCGGTCGCTCCAGATTGGTGGCGACGCGAGGGGTGTGTCAGCGCAAGGAGGAGGAGCGGCTCTGCACCAGGAAGAATCCCGAGGCGCAGCGCAACGCGCGAAGCGTGGTCAAGCGTGGAGTCTGCGGCCTGGCTCACGATCGGAGGGGTGGCGCCAGGCGGCCAGCGGGCCGCCGCACCTTACGCCTTCTTCTCGACGATCGCGTTGACCGCGTCTTGCACCGTCTTGATCTTGGTCAGCTCTTCGTCCGCAATCGTGACGCCGAACTTCTCCTCAAGGCCCATGGCGAACTCAACAAGGTCGAGCGAGTCCGCGTTGAGGTCTTCAATGAAGGCCGCCTCAAGGGTGACCTTCTCCTTCTCCACGCCGAGCTGCTCAACGATGTAGCTCTGAAGCTCCTGGAAGATCTGTGCGTTATCGCTCATCTCTCGCTCCCTCCATCTTTATCCGCTGTCGCGGTGCTCACCTCACGGTGAGCCGTCCCGAGGACGCCGCTCACCAGTTTTCGTGCTGGCTCACCGCTATACGTGCGAGCCAGAGCCGTCCAGGCCGCGAGTGCCTCCGCAGGCGCCGCCGCGCGCGAGTGTAGCACTTCGGCTAAGCCCGCCCGAAGGATTGTGCGGTCGATATGGGTCATTGACGCGAGGGGAAACGCGGGGGCGAGACGCTCCAGCGTTGCGTCAAGATGTGGCCGCTGCTCCTCAATCAGGGTGATCAGCGCGCTCGCGACCGCGAGCGGTTCGCCCTCGACCTCACCAGAGGCGGCACGCCGGCCGAGGATCTCCGCAGCGCTACGGAGCCCGAACTCCGCCTCATAGAGTGCGGTAAGTGCATCACGACGACCAGCGCTCCGCAGGCGCAACGCTGCGTCCCGCGGCGCAGCTGGCGACTTCTTCCCAGGCATCTCAGGATGGGGGTGGACCGCTCGGGAGGCCATCTGCCGCAACAGGGGCAGCCTCGGCGAGCGCCGTGGCGATGCGCGTATTGATCCCTTGGCGAACCGCGTCTGCGGCAGTGCCGCAGGCGTAATAGACCATGCGACTGCGCGCGCGACCGTGTGTGATCACGACACTCCCCTTCACGCCAAGGAGAATCGCGCCGCCGATGCGCTCATAGTCAAGCTTCGCGCGAATGCGCGCGATCGCCGGTCGCATCAGCAGCGCAGCGATCGGACCGAGTGGCAACTTGCGGAATTCCGCACGGAACATGTCGGTGATCGTAGTGGTGACACCCTCAACAAGTTTGATCGAAACGTTGCCGAGCACCGCATCGCAGACCACCACATCAGCCTCATCAGATGCAAGGTGGCGCCCCTCAACGTTCCCTGTGAAGTTCAGATCGGCAAGGTCGAGCAGCTCCGTGGCACGCTGAATCCGCTGATCGCCCTTCCCCTTCTCTTCGCCGATCGAAAGGAGAGCGACACGCGGATTCGCCACGCCGAGCACACGCTCGGAGAAGACGCTCCCCATGTGCGCGAACTGATAGAGATTCTCTGGCGTTGCATCCGGGTTTGCGCCAATGTCCAGGATCACGAGCGGCTTCTCGCGCAAGAGGAACTGCACCGCGAGGGCGGGGCGATCGACTCCAGGGAGGCGTCCGAGTCGTAAAACGGCGGCCGCCATGCCAGCACCGGTGTGACCAGCAGTAACGACTGCGTCGGCGAGCCCTTCGCGCACGAGATTCGTCGCAACAAGGATTGAGGCGCCCTTTCGCTCACGAAGCGCCTGCGCGGGGTGTTCATCCATACCGATGACATCGGGCCCGTGCACGATGCGGGTATTCGCAGGGAGAGTGCCACCAGCAAGCTCCAGGAGGAGCGGCTCATCGCCAACGAGGATCAGCTCGTCGTGCGGGTTCTCTTTCGCCCAGCGAATGCCGCCTGGGACTACCTCTACGGGACCGTGGTCGCCGCCCATTGCATCGAGTGCAAGGCGGACGCGGCCTGACGGCGCGGCCATGGGTTAACTAGGCGTCAGTTGGTTCCGTGTCCGGCGCTGGGCGTCGGATCACTTCGCGGCCCCGATAGGTGCCGCAGGCGAGACAGGCGTGATGCGCGCGCTTGGTTGCACCGCACTGCGCGCAGCGATCCATCGCCGGGATCGTGAGCGCATGATGCGCGCGACGATCTCCCTGGCGGGATTTCGATGCCTTTCGCTTTGGTACGCCCATCGCTGATGAACCTCGCACTCTCTGCCCTGAGGGGCATGACTTGGAGAGCGAAGCCTACCCGATCCATCGCCCCTCGTCGCGGCGGGGGCCTAACCCGCCCTCTGCGACCTGGCCGCTGGGCTCACCCCTCTCGCTTCGGCTCCCCCTCTACGTGCGGGAGGAGTTGACCCAAGACGGCGAGTCGAGGGTCAACCTCGTGCTGAGGGCAATCGGCGACAGGGTGCGCCGCCCCGCAGCGCTCACAGCGTTCTGGGCAGGGAGGGTCGCAGTGCAGAACCAGCTGGCGGACTAGGTCGAGCCCTTCAATCGCGAGCCGACCGAGGTCAACGGAGTTCCCTGGTCCGAAGCGTTCCGTCTCGCCCGTTGCGAAGCGCTCCTCAACGATCTCTTCGTCAAGGGTCGCCTGGAGGTTGGCGCGTGCCGGAGCAAGGCAGCGCGCGCAGAGGCCCTCCTGAACGCCAGTTGCACTGCCAACAATGCGCACGCCACGATTCGTTCGATCGGCGCGGAGTTGCGCTTGGGCGCTAATACGCTCACCGCCAGAATCGCTCGCAACGCTGAAGTGTGGGATTGGCGCACTCGCCCCTGATGACTGCGAGAGAAGTGGCGAGCAATCAATCAGGTGCAGCGGCTCTATCACCCCTTCTGACGTAAAGGGGGCCTCGTTGGAGTGACTCACCCGCCTGCTGGGTTGCGACGTGCCGCCGCCGCAGTCAACACTGGGATCACGGCGGGTGGAACGAGCCGCTCGAGTGGACCGCCGTACCGCGCGATCTCGCGCACTAGGCGGCTCGAGGTTGAGGCGTGCTCTGGTGCGGTCATTAAGAAGAGCGTCTCAATCGAGGGGGCGAGGAGTCGGTTGGCATGGGCCATCCGCAGCTCTGCCTCAAAGTCAGAACCGGCACGAAGTCCGCGAATGATGACGCTCGCCCCCGCCTCTTCCGCTACGCGAACGGTGAGATTTGAGGCGGCGCGAATCTCAATGCGGCGTGCGTCGGCACCGAGCTGCTCGCCGATCACGGCACGGAGGAGCGCCTCGCGCTCAGCGAGCGTCAGTAGTGCCTCTTTTGTCGCATTCGGAAGAATTGCCACAACGAGCCGGTCAACAACGCTCAGGCTGCGCCGCATCAGATCTACGTGGCCGAACGTGATCGGATCAAAACTCCCCGGATAGAGTCCAACTCGTTCGCTCACGTCTCCTCCGTCTCTGCCACCTGCTCCGTCTCCTGCACGTGATCAACATTGCGCTCATACAGTTCAACCACCGTCTCACCGAAGGTGAGGCTTCGCACCAATCGTAGACCGCTTCCCTTCTCCTGTGCACCACCCTCCTGTCCAGCACCCTCCTTCTGCTTGCGTCCGGAGAGGACGAGAAGCCCCTGCGCGGCGAGCAGTGAAGGGGTCGCCCCGAGCACACGGAGGATCTCGCGTCGTACGGCGAGGTCGTCATACGGAGGGTCGGCGATCACAAGATCAAACGCTCGCCCACTGGCCGTAAGTGATGCTGCGCTACTCCCCGCATCGGCGACGCGCACCTCGGCGCGAGCAACAAGATCAAGGCCGGCAAGATTCCGTCGAATCACCTCAGCGGCGCGTCGTGACAGATCAACGAAGAGGACGGACTCAGCGCCACGGCTGAGCGCCTCAATGCCAGCGGCGCCACTCCCGGCGCAAAGGTCAAGGACGCGAGCGCCTGGCAGTCGCGGCTCAAGCACCGCGAAGAGCGCCTGCCGAACACGATCGGCGAATGGGCGCGTCCCCTCCTCTGGCACCTCAATCAGGCGGCCACCTAGTGAGCCAGCGATGATGCGCAGCCGGTTACTCATCGGGAGATCCTCACATGCGCCTCACTTCGTGCCGACCAAGATATCGGTCGGCCAGCCGCGGAGATACGACTCAACGAGTGGTCGAGCAGCCGCTCGGGGACGACCGATGCTGTCGAGGAGCTCTTCCGCATCACCGCGTGCAAGAACGGCGAGTGCCCGATCGTCAGCGCGTGAGAGCGCCGCAATCCGGAGTGGCGGAAGTCCGCTCTGCTCTGTGCCGAGCACGTCGCCTTCGCCGCGCAGCTCTACATCGCGCTCGGCAAGGAGGAAGCCATCGCGTGTTGACTCGATCGCCTGCAGGCGCGCCGCCGCCACCTCATCCTCGCTATCGCTCACGAGGACGCACCAGCCCTCACTCCCACCGCGGCCAACTCGGCCACGTAGCTGATGCAGTGTGGCGAGACCGAAACGGTGGCACTCAGCACCACCATCACGCTTGCGCGCGGAACATCAACGCCCACCTCAACCACCGTTGTCCCAACCAGCACATCAAGCTCTCCCGTAGCGAAGGCGGCCATGTTCTGAGCGCGAAGCTCTGCGCGCTGCCTCCCGTGCACCACACCAATGCGCAGCTTCGGGAGTGCGACGGCAAGTAGTTTCGCCTCCTCCTCCACGCCCGCCTCTCCCGCTCGTTCAAGGGCCTCACCGACAAGCTCGCCAATCGGCTCCTCGCCTGGATCCTCATCACCGATTCGCGGCACCACGACGAAGGTTCCGCGCCCAGCCGCCGCTTCAGCGCCGACAAAGGCCCACAACTTCTCAAGGTCGCTGCTCCGTCGAATCGCCGTCCGAATCGGCTGGCGACCCGCTGGGAGTGCGCGCAGCTCAGAGGATGCGACGTCGGCGTACAGGAGTTGCGCAATCGTGCGAGGGATCGGTGTCGCCGTCATCAGTAAGAGATGTGGCTCACCCTCCCCTTTCGCGGTGAGTTGGCTTCGCTCCTCAACGCCAAAACGGTGCTGCTCATCAACCACCACAAGGCCGAGTGCCGAGAACTGCGTCGCCTCTGCGAAGAGGGCGTGTGTGCCGATC
>CALMIH010000035.1 GCA_937864085.1 uncultured Chloroflexota bacterium | reverse complement strand
ATTATTCTGAAAATTGAATTAAAATGGACATGTTGCTAATTTTAAACAGACTACTACTATCGCACACACAAAACACAAATGGATGCCCTTTTAAACAGGAAGCATGCACTTACCAATTTAACGGATGCCGAATTTGAGGCGATGCTACCGCAGCTGGCCGCTGAATTAGAATCCAATGGTGTGCTGCGCGAATCTTATAGTGACTCCGAAATACAAAAGGACTGGGCCTTATTACTGAAAAAGGATGTGACAACCAATCCGTTCAACATTTCGGCCACGGAGGTGGCGGGCATGAAAGTACTGCGAAAACACATGCGGCACTTCCACTCTGTGCGCAATTACAAGGGGCACTCCGTGGAGTCGCTGTGGACGCAGCCGTGCCTGGAAAAGGCGCTGCGATTCAACCGCGCGCAGCACTCCACGCCCTATGCATCCGAAATCATTCGCTCGCTGTCGTTTGCCAACGGGCTGGGCAAGGTGACCATGTACCGCCCGCTCATGGCAAAAAAAGTGGTGTCCTATTTGGCCAATAAAGATGAATTGACGGACGTGCGGGTGTTGGACGTGTGCGCGGGCTGGGGCGGCCGAATGATCGGCGCCAAAAGCGTCGGAATCAAAGTGCATTACACGGGGATTGACCCGTGCGCGAAGACGTATGAGGCGCTGCGCGCCATTCGCGACGAGCTCGGCCTCACCGCGCAGATTGCGCCAGAACTGCGCGCCGCATGGGTCGCTGAACTCCCTGCACGCGTCGCTGCAGTTGGTCGCGCCGGAAGCCAAGATGCGCCTGATCCGATCGGCAGGCTTGCCGAGCTGCTCGCAGTCCTTACAGATGACGCGGTGGTGGAGAAGGTCCTGACCGCATGGCGGAGGCCGCGCGCCACGCTGTATGCAGTGGCCGCGCTCCGTGCAGCTGATCGCAGCGCCGCAGCTGCCGAGCACGGCGAGATTGATGCCGCGTCGTATCGCATCGCCACTGCGGCGCAGAGTGGTGACCCGCGTGATGCAGCGCGGCAACTCCGTCGCCGCATTGCATCGGGCCGCGCCACGCCAGCAGCCGCCACACTCCTTGTGCTCTGTGAGCGTGCCGATGAGCAGCAGATTCCCGCTCTCGTGGGTGACCTCGCCGCTGACGGAGCAGAGGTGATCGCAGCGATCAACGAGCAGCCTGGTGCCTGGGTGAAGCCGCTCCTTGAGGAGCTGCTGCAGGAGGTTGCGCATGGGCGAGTAGCGAATCGCCGAGATGCAATCGTTGCCGCGGCAAAGCAGCTCTACGAAAAGAAGCGATAACGCCGCAGCGCAGCGCTAGAATCCACGCATGACCGAGCCTGGTGCAACGATCCTGCTCACTGGAGGCGCCGGCTATGTTGGCGCCGCAACCGCGGACGCGCTCCTCGCAGCCGGCTACCAGGTCGTGGTGCTTGATAACTTGTCGGCTGGACACGTTGAGTCCATCCCGAATGCCGCCTCAGCTCAGACAGGAGATTACGGCGACAGTAACCGCGTCGAACAGCTCCTCCACACTGCCCGCATTGATGCGGTGGTTCACTGTGGCGCAAAGAGCATCGTCTCGGAGAGTGCCGAGCAGCCAGAGCTCTACTTCAGCGTCAATGTCCAGGCGAGCCTCATCCTGCTTGAAGCGGTGCGTAACGCGGGAATCAACGCCTTCGTCTTCTCCTCAAGTGCCGCGATCTACGGAGCGCAGCCGGCCCTGAATCTGAGCGAAGATCTGCCCCCTGATCCGATCAACCCATATGGTGCAACGAAGGTCGCCTTTGAACTCGCACTGCGCTCATTTGCAGAGGCGGGTAATCTGCGCGCCGTTGCACTGCGCTACTTCAACGTTGCGGGGAGCACCGAGCGAATCAGTGAACGCCACACCCCTGAGACACATCTCGTCCCGCGGCTCCTGCACGCCGCGCAGAGTGGCGAGCCGTTTGAGCTCTACGGCACCGACTACGCCACGCCAGATGGCAGCGCGCTCCGCGACTACGTTCACATCTCTGACGTTGCCGCCGCGAACGTGGCCGCAGTCAAGTACGCGCTCAAGGATTCAACGAAGCCCGGCTACGCCGCGATCAACATCGGGAGCGGAGTTGGCACGAGCGTCAAGGAGGCGATCAGCGCCGTTGAGCGCTCAACAAAGCGCACGATCAACGTCCAGATCAAGCCGCGCCGCGCTGGCGATCCACCGCGTCTCGTCGCAGATATCTCTCGCGCCGCATCACTCCTCAGTTGGAAGCCGCGTCAGAGCGAGATCACCCGCATCGTCCGCAGCCTCCTCGCCTAAGCGGCGCGCTAACTCCGCGCGCTCGCGGAGGCTTAGCCCTCGCGTTTCTCCGGAACGCCCTGGAGGAGATACCAGCCAACAAGCATCGTTGCGAGCAGCGTCAACAAGCCAACGGTGTATGCGCCGTTACCAATGATTGGCTGCAAGAAGAAGATCGTGGCGCCATAAAGTAGGCCGCCGAGCACTTGTGATCCCTTGCCGACAAGGCCGTAGAGACCGTAGAACTCGCCGAGCTGCTTCGGTGGGGAGAGTCGATACATCAGGATGCGATCTGCGCCTGAGAGTCCACCGAAGCCGAAGCCGAGAATGACGCCAGCAACGATGAATGGAATCGGCGAAACGAAGAGTGAGCCGATCACGAGCGCCACAGCCCAGAGGGCGAGAACGCGATTGAGCGTTGCCTTTGGTCCGCGGCTGTCGGTGAGGCGCCCCCAGACAAGTCCGCCGATCACCGCCGTTGTTGCCAAGGCAACAAGGACGTAGTTCGCCTCACCCTGCGTGAAGCCAACCGCCTGGACGGCGAAGATCGCCATGATCGAGATCACGGTGTTCTGCGCATCGGTGTAGAAGAAGCGCGCCGTAAGGAAGCGCTTCAGGCCTGGATACTTTTTGAGCTCGCGGATGGTGCCGAGAGTGGCCATCAGAGAGCCTCCGGTAGCAGCCTTCCCTGACGGCTCTGGAACCTCCTTGATGAAGATAAAGATCGGGATTGAGAGCACACCGAACAGGATTGGGGCAATCACAAAGACCTGCGCCACGGAGATATCGCCGAAGAGGATGATCACGCCGATAAGAATCGTGCCGAGATAGCCAAGGCCGTTACCGAGGCCTGAGACCCAGCCACGGTTTGCTGGTGTGCTCACGATCTTGATCGTAGCGTCGTAATAGACCAGGGCCGACTGATAGCCGAAGTTCGCGATGCAGAAGAGCACCACACCGATGCCAACTGGCACCGACGGGATGAAGATCGCCGGGATGATCGCAAGAAGGGTGAAGAAGAGCAGATACGGCAGGCGTCGTCCGGCGCGGTCGGAGATTGCTCCGATCGCTGGAGAGATCAACGCATTGATGCCAACGGAGAGTGCAATCGAGATCTGCAGCCACAGGTTCCCCTGCGATTCACCGAGCCCCTGCTCGCTCGTCAGATAGAGGCCGATCGCGTAGGAGAAGATCCCGTACGACCAGATCGTGTTGGCGAGGTCGTAGAGCGTCCATGATGCGATCCAGGTTGCTGGGACGGTGATGCGTACGCCGCCCGTTGATCGTGAAGCCATCTCGTTGTCCTCCCTCCCTGGGCGGGCTGCGATGGGCTCGCAGCGGCCGACCAGGCTGCCACGAGGATGGCGGCTCCCCTGCCACCGCGCGAGTGGCGGCGCGCATGGCGCACCCGCACGAGGTGAGCGTGGCACCCGCGTATTGAGCGTGTGCGCCGCTACGATCAGGCCATGGCACGACGAATCGCTAACCCCGCGCGCACCTGGGCGACGCAGCTCCAAAAGCGGCGACCTGAGCTAGTGGCAGAGGTACTGGACGGGCTCGCCGCGCTCTACGGGAGGCCGCGTTGGAAGCCGCGACTCGACCCGATCAGCGAACTGGTCACCACCATCCTCAGCCAGAACACGAGCGACACCAACGCGGCGCGTGCATTCGCTGCGCTACGCGAACGATACGCAGACTGGGCGGCGGTTGAGAGCGCACCGGTACGTCAACTCGCAAGCGTGATCAAGAGTGGTGGCCTTGCGGCACAGAAGGCGCCACGCATTAAAGCGGCGTTGAAGGCGACGCGGCTGCAGAGCGGTGACTACGACCTGAGTTTCCTCAAAGAGATGGAGCCACTCGCTGCGCGCGACTGGCTCACGGCGATTCCTGGCATTGGACCGAAGACGGCATCAATCGTGATGCTCTTCTGTTTCGGCGTGCCGCTGATGCCAGTTGATACACATGTGGAGCGCGTCAGTAAACGCATCGGCCTAATCCCTGAAAAAGCGAGCTTGAAGTTTGCACACGACGCCTGGCTCCACCTCGTTCCACCCGAACGCATGTATGAGGCGCACGTGGCGCTGATCCGACACGGACGCGGCCACTGCGACGCGCTCCGGCCAGACTGTGGCGGCTGCCCTGTTCGCGCGCGATGCCGGCACGTCAACCGCCGCGCACCGTAGAGGCGACTTAACGCGCTGACCAGTCCAGCTTCTTAAAGCGCACCGCGTCAGGGAGACCGAGCACCTCAACGGCTTCACCCGTTTGCAGCGCGAGCTGCTCACCACCACCTGCAACATCTGGATCACGCAGTGCCGCGATGCGCGCATCGTCTGGACCATCCGCATGCGCCAAGATGCTCCACGCGCCGAGCGCCCCAAGGCCGGCGACCGTGCGGATGGCGTGACCACCGCAGGTGCATGATGCTGCGCGCCGACCGAGCGCCATCGCTGACGCAGAATCGGCGATCACTGTCAGATCCGGCTCGGCGATCCAGCGACGAAGCAGAGCGGCGCGTGCGCTATCGGAGGCAAGCAGTGTGGCGTCACCGCCGCAGAGAAAGATCGTGCCGTTTGTTAGATCGCTATCTCCCGATGAGAAGAGCGTCGCTTCGCAACCGCGCTGGGCGAGAAGTGTGACGAGCGCATCCGCTTGGCGCTCATCATGTGAGGCAAGTGAGGCGATGCTGAGCGGCGCCGGGGAGGCGGCGAGCCAATCGAGCGCCTCTGGCCACGCGCTCACGCGAACGCCAAAACCGCCACCAGAGAGGATCAGTCGTCCCACCTCAGCATCCTAGCGGTGCCGATTGCGCCATACTCCCTAGATGAGAAGTGACGGTGCAACGGGGCGAATCGTCTTGATCGGCTCAGGGGAGATCGGTCCGTCAATGGCTCCAACCCATCGCGCGCTCGTCGCCTCACTGCCGCCTCGCGACGCAGCACCGTCGCTCGTGGCGCTTGATGGTTCCTACGATTTCCAGACCAATCGTGCCGAGATGGGCGAAAAGATCGCCGTCTTCTTCCGCTCCAAGGTTGGCGTCGCCACCACCGTCGTTGGACTTCCGGAGACGGAGCGCCCTGGCGCCGATCTCCCTACGAGCGCGTTCACTCCGACACTCGCCGCTCTTGACGCGGCGAACCTCCTCTTCCTCGGGCCTGGCTCACCATCGCGCGCCATCTTCCGCTGGGCTGGAACGCCGATCGTTGATCGTCTCATTGCGCGCATTCGTGCAGGCGCAACGCTGATCACCTCATCTGCAGCAGCTGCGGCGAGCAGTGAGTCAACGATCCCCGTCTATGAGATTTGTAAGGCTGGGCTCCCCGCGCACTGGCTCAGCGGCATGAATCTCCTCGGCACGATGCTTGGGCTGCGCGTTGCCATTGTGCCGCACTGGAATAACGCCGAAGGGGCAACACACGACACCTCGCGCTGCTTCATCGGTGATGTCAAGCTGCGCGAACTTGAGCGATCGCTTCCGGCAGGTGTTGCCGTGCTCGGCATTGATGAACATACGGCGCTCTTCATTGACTTTGCGACAGACAGCGTTGCGGTCCACGGCAAGGGTGCCGTCACCATTCGCATCCCTGGATCCGGGGAGACGGCCCTACATAGCGGCGCATCCGAGTCGATCACGAGCTTCTTGGCGCGCTTTCCTAACGCCGACGCACTGCGCCCTGCCGCTGCGCCGCTGAGCCCAGAGGTCGTCCTCGACACAACTCCCGCGGCTCCATCAGCGCGTGATCTCATTGCCCCAGCGGTGGATCGTCTGATCGCCCTGCGCGCCGCCGCCCGCGCAGAGAAGCGCTACGCAGATGCGGATGCGATTCGCGATGCGATTGAGGCGCTCGGCGTAGAGCTTGTTGATCAGGCTGATGGTGTCAGCTGGAGCGTCCGCTCCTAAGCGAGCCTCAGCGGGCGTTTAACGCTAGCGCGTGAACTGCGACATGAAGGCGCCGATCTTGCGCTGCGCCGCACTCGGCATCAGTCCAAGAATTCGCGCACTGATCGCGTTGACAATTCCTGGGACAACGAGGGCCCGCCCCGCTTCAACCGCATCAAGCGCCGCACGGGCAACAGAATCGGCGCTCGTCAGCATGAAGCTCGGTTGTCCTGCCGTAGATGAGAGGCCACCGCGTTCCTGAAAGCCACTCGGCGTATAGCCCGGTGCAACACAGGTCACGCGCACGCCGAGTGGTCGTGCCTCCTCATGGAGCGCCAGCGTGAAGCTGCGCACAAAAGCCTTCGTCGCCGCGTACGTGGTGAATCCTGGGAACGGGAGGAAGGAGGCAACCGAGGCAACGTTCAAGATCGCGCCGCTCTTTCGTGGCGCCATTGCCACCAGTGCCGCGCGCGAGAGGCGCATCAGGGCGTTGACGTTCACCGCAATCTCATTTGATTCACCCTCGGCATCAAGCTCCGTGATCTTGCCGAACCTGCCATAGCCGGCGTTGTTAACAACGAGATCAAGTGGTGCTGCGCTATCCGCAATGCGCGCCTCGATCAGTGCGACGCCGGCAGGAGTTGAGAGATCGGCAACAATTGTCTCGCTTGTTGCACCGCTAGCACTCGCTACAGCGGCAACGCGCGCCAGCTCATCGCCACGGCGCGCCACAAGGACAAGGTCCCAACCGCGCTCAGCGAGTTGCAGCGCGATGCACTCGCCAATACCAGAGGAGGCCCCCGTAACAAGTGCGGTTCGACGACTCATGTGGGGAGTATGACCCGCGAAGGTCTCACTCGCACTTTTGGAGACCAAGGGCAGCGTCAGCGTGACCGGATTGTCGCGATCAGATCGCAGAGAGGTTGGTAGGGGGACCTGGACTCGAACCAGGGACCGCCGAGATATAAGCTCGGAGCTCTAACCACCTGAGCTATCCCCCCACGGCGTACCGCGCGCCTTAGCCTACCCCCTCAACGGTGGCGAGTGCGACAGAAAGTGCGGCCACGGCGAGTCCGAGCGCACTCAACTCCCAGCCACGCTGGCGCACCCAACGGGATGAGGCGCCGCTACAGGCGAGGCCAGACGCCATCATCAGGCTTGCCACCA
>CALMIH010000034.1 GCA_937864085.1 uncultured Chloroflexota bacterium | reverse complement strand
AGTGAAGAAGCGGCCTGCAGATATGAAGAGTACGCCCTTGACATTATCGCCTGAAATCAAGGCCTTGATAGCAATCGGGGGCAGCTGTGTTTCTTTGGGATCGCGTGTCGCATACGGGTGGTCGGTTCGAGGATCAGCCGAAACCGCGAGTTCCCCCGCGAGTTCCTCCGCGCGTTCAACTTCACCCGCCCAACGCGGCCCTGATCGCCAGCGCCGCAGCGGTGAGCGTGGGGATTGCGAGCGGAGTGGCCGCTGGTGCGTTGGGACCGAGGTGGCTTGTGGCTGCGCGAAACACCTCGAGCTTCACGCCCGCGCGCTGGAGTTTCTCTGCGTAGAGCTCCTGCTCGGCACGCCACGGGTCGGAGTCGCCGATCGCGATGAACGCGGGAGGATGACTCGCGGGCACGGCGCCCAGTAGCGGCGAGAGACCCGGATCTGACGCATCGGCGTCTTTGGGCAAGTAGGCGCTCACCATCATCTCGGCGAAGACGCGCACTTCGGGAACCTTGAGATGCGCGAGCGTTAGATCGACGATCGGGTTGATGAGCGCGACCAGTGCGATGGAGTTCGCCGGCGATTCGCGGGCGATGACAGCAGCCATGTTGCCGCCGGCGCTGTCGCCGCAAACAGCGAGGGGGCGAGGCTGCAAAACCGCGTTCGGCCCAGCGCTGTTCAACCAACGGATGACCGAGCGAATCTCCTCGAGCTGCGTCGGATACATCGCAGCGGGCGCGCACGAATACTCGATTGAAACGACATGGGCCCGGCTGGTGGAACAGAGCAGCCGCGCCATGTTGTCGTGAAAGTCGATCGAGCCCGCGATCCAGGCGCCGCCGTGGACCAGGAGCACGGTTCCGAGGGATGCGGACTGCGCCGGGTGATAGATGCGGCACGCGATGTTGCCGGAGGAACACGGGACGACGATGTCACGCACGACGCCGACTTCAGACTTGAGCCCGTTGGGAAGGATGTCGGCGTTGATGTCCTTGCTGACGGCGATGACGCGTTCGCGGTCGGCTGGAGAGAGACGGCTCGCGGAAGGATGCATGGCGCGGATCGTAATGGGTTGGAATGTGCGATGACGACGATGCAGATGATGGAGCAACGCACATTCAACGAGCGCAATGGCTGGTCGGTCGCGGCGGCGTGATGCTGGCGCGCGGCAATTCGCTTCGACTACGCTGCGGGGCGCGCCGTCGTCCGACGGCGAAACACCATTTGCACCACCATGCCGACCACCCTGCCTCCCAGCATCTTCAATGACGTCGTCGGTCCCGTGATGCGCGGGCCGTCGAGTTCGCATTCCGCCGCGTCGGTGCGCATCGGCCGCCTCGCGCGCGATCTTTGCGGCGGCGATGTGATCCGGGTGGCCGTAGCCGCCGAAGTCGTCATACGTAGCGATCACGTCAGGACGTGTACTGCGAATGAGGCGCACGAGAGACTCGGTTGCTGCGTCAAGGTCGGTGGTGATGTGCTGGTGAAACGAGCGTGGATCGGCGTTCCCCTCACTCCCATCCATTCCAGAGTCGCGATAGCCGAGGTTCTCCCAGTGCGTCACGCCGAGTGCGCGCATTGCCGCGGCGATCTCACCCATGCGTGTCTCCCCTAGTCGCTCGTGTTCATCTGGTGTGTCGCGCTCTGGGATAACGATCTCGCCGAGCTCACCGCGCGTGCCAGTTACCACGATCACATCTGTCGCTTCGCCTCGGGCGGCGGCGTTCGTGGCGGCGTAGTGCGCCAGGGTGCCGCCCATGCTGATTGTCTCGTCGTCTGGGTGGGCATGCACCGCCATGAGGAGGAGCCGTCCTGCATCGTCCATCCACGCATCGTACGCGGGGGCTCGGCGAGGCGCGCGGGTCGGCTACCCTACCGCTAGAGAGAGCGCCGAGTGGGCGCGAGCGAGCGAGAGGCGCAGGAGGTCGAGATGGGAGAGAAGAGCGTGCAGCGATGGGCCCTCGTGCTCGGCGCCTCCAGTGGTATCGGCGAGGCCTCGGCACGCCACGCCGCAGAGGCCGGCTACAACATCTGCGGCGTCTACCTCGGTCGCTCCCGCGGCGAGAAGCTCGATGCTGCCATTGCCGCCGTGAAGGCGACTGGCGTTGAGGCGCTCTATATCCGTGGCAACGCCGCCGATGACGAGAAGCGCGCCGAAGTGATCGCGCAGCTCTCCGAGCGCTTCGCCGTCGCGCGCGCCGCTGGCGCCGAACCACAGCTCGGCATCGTGCTGCACTCGCTCGCCTTCGGCAGTTTGCAGCCCTTCCTGCCGTCTGGCGATACCCCAACGATCACGCGTAAGCAGATGGATATGACCTCCGACGTGATGGCACACTCACTCGTCTACTGGGTTCAGGATCTCTACGCCGCTGGGCTCATCGGCGGCACCACGCGCATCTTCGCGACGTCATCTGAAGGTGCATCAAAAGCGGTCCCAATGTACGGCGCCGTCTCCGCCGCTAAGGCCGCAGTAGAGGCGCACTGTCGTCAGCTCGCGATTGAACTCGCAACACTCGTCCCTGGCGCCACCGTCACCGCACTGCGACCTGGCGTTGTTGACACGCCAGCACTACGCAAGATCCCAGGAAGTCAGGACTGGATTGACGTGGTGATGAAGAAGCATCCAGGGAAGCGACTCACCACACCAGATGATGTTGGTCGCGCCATTGTGGCTCTCTCCGCACCAGGGATGAACTGGGTGACAGGGAATACGATTACGATTGACGGCGGGGAGCAGATCGCCGGCGGTTGATCCAAACGACCAGCAACGGCGCGAGCACCGTTACCGCGGCGATCGGCACCGTCACCTCCGCAATGATCCCTGTGACGCGCAACAGCGCAAGTGCTAAGGCCGCGATACCGACGGCAATACCGCGCTCCGATGGTCGTGCGCCAACGTTGAGGCGCGCCGCATTCGCAACAAGCAGAATGACTGCAACGCCGAGCCAGGCCCATCCTGCTGATGGCGCTGTAGCGTCGCCAACAATAAGTGCGCAACTCACCATCAGTGTGGCGAGTGCAGCGAGTGCCGCCTGGTCAATCGTCTTAGCGCTCACGCGAAGCGACACTAGATCTTTTTCCCAATCAGCTTCTCCAAAAGTTGCGATGGTGCTGCGATCACTGGCATCCCGTCATCGGGCGTCAACCCTGTAAAGCGCGTCTCTATCTCTAACACGCCGGCCCAGATCTTTTCCTTTGCGTCGTCGCTGTTATCGTGGACGCTGCCGTCGCGTATCTTTCCAGAGGCTTCGCTAATTTTCATGCCGAGCAGCGTGGTCGCCTTCAATTCCTGGTCGTGTGAATCGCGCAGCTCTTTTGATCGCCCAGGGACAAGCTTCTCAACGAAGGCATCGAGCTGTGCCACCTTTTCCGCGCCAGTGATCTCTTCGCAGATGCCGAAGAGTGTCGCGGAGCGATAATTCATGGAACTATCAAAGCCGCTGCGCGCCAAGACGATGCCGTCCATCAGGTGGATAGAGACGCAGACTTCGGTCCCAACCACGCTCTTCAAGAAGCGGCTTGCCGCCGAGCCGTGCCAGTAGAGCTGATCGCCATCACGCCAGTGGGCCGTTGGTGTGGCGATCGGACGACCATCAAGGAGGTAGGCCACCGTACAGGTGAGGGCGGAGTCAATGACTGGATAGATCTCACTACGCTCATAAAGGCCGCGCTCAGGGAGGCGGCGGACGCGTGTGCGCTCGCTCGGCGGGAAGCCGTCGCTGACAGGGATCTCTCGTGGCATAGGGGAATCGTAGACGACGGAGAAGGAGTTTCCTGGCGGACCCGACCGGATTCGAACCGGCGATCTCCAGCGTGACAGGCTGGCATGTTGGGCCGCTACACCACGGGTCCGCGACAGGACTGCGAAGCCTAGCAGAGGGGGTAGGATCCGACTATGGGATATGGAGCTGACGCGGCGAAACGAGCGGGGGGCTCAGGCCGCATCGACCTACGCTCCGACACGGTCAGCCACCCCACCCCCGAGATGCGCCGGGCCATGGCGAGCGCCGAGGTGGGCGACGACGTCTTTGAGGACGACCCCACCGTCATCGAGCTCGAGGAGCGTGCCGCCGACCTACTCGGCAAGGAGGCGGGGCTCTTCGTGGCCTCTGGAACGATGGGGAACCTGGTCAGTGTGATGGCGCATGTCCCGCGCGGCGGCGAGATCATCACCCCCGCCGAAGGGCACATCCCGAACGACGAGGCGGCAAACTACGCCGTTGTCGCTGGCGCCGGACTTCGGCCAGTGCACGAGCTGCCGAACGGCGAAATGCCAATTGACGCCGTGGTGGACGCGATCCAAGACGCATCCGACCCGCACTCAGCGATCACGAGCCTTGTCGTTGTTGAGAACTGCCACGCACACACGTTCAGTCGACCGATCAGCTCCGCGTACATGAAGGAGCTCCGTGCGGCGCTGAAGCCCACCGGGATTCCGATTCATGTAGATGGCGCGCGCCTCTTCAACGCCGTTGTTGCACTCAACGTCAGCGCGCGAGATTTGGTTAAGGATGCAGAGAGTGCGACCTTCTGCTTAAGCAAGGGGCTCGCTACCCCGATCGGCAGTGTCGTAGTTGGGAAGAAAGACTTCATCTGGAGGGCACGTCGCGCGCGCAAGGTGCTCGGCGGTGGCATGCGCCAAGTTGGCATCCTTGCCGCGGCGGGGCTTGTTGCACTTTCAGATGGCCCTGAGGGGACCATCAAGCGACTCGCTGAAGATCATGTCAACGCACGACGCCTCGCCACTGAGATTGCCGCGCTCCCCGACATCGTCTCACCTGGCCACATCGCACAGCCAGAGGGCGAGCGACTCGACCCTTCGCGCGTCACCACAAACTTTGTGATCTTCAAGGTGACCGGCGGCATCGCGCGCCGAACGCGCTTCCTTGATGCGCTTGAGAAGCGCGGCGTGCTGATGGTTGCGTATCCGCACGGACAGATCCGCGCCGTCGCACACTACGGAATCGGCGACGAAGAGATCAGCAAGACAATCGCGGCGACAGCTGCAGCGCTGACCGAAACCGCGTAGCGCAGCGCAGCCGATGCGCATCGTTCCCTCCATTGATCTTGAGAAGGGTCGCTCTCGCATTGTCTTCTGGCCTGGCGCCGCAACA
>CALMIH010000033.1 GCA_937864085.1 uncultured Chloroflexota bacterium | reverse complement strand
CTCAACGCGCGCCGCCTTCTTCAGTAGCGCACGCGCCGCTTCAAAAATCGGCCCGCTCAGGTCGCTCGGCTGCGGCAGCTTCACCTGCCGAGTGAAGGATTGGAACTCGGTGTCCTTGAGCTTTAGCGTGACGGTGCGGGCGAGCAGGTGCTCGTTCCGCAGTGAGTGCGAGACGGACTCAACGAGGCCAAGTAGCAGTGTCTCAAGTGCGTGCGGGTCGGCAACGTCGTCATTAAGCGTCATCTCGCGGCCGAGCGATTTTCGGTCATCGCCCGTGTCAACAAGACTGTCATCTTCGCCGATCGCAAGGAGCTTCAAATCTGGGCCGTGCGCGCCAAAACGACGCAGCAGGTGATCGTCAGGTGCGGCGGCGAGTTGACCGCACGTTGTAATGCCGAGTTCGCGAAGTGTGCGCTGTGCGACAGGGCCGATCCCCGGGATCTCGCCGACTGGCCGTGGCGCAAGCCAGGCAACCTGTTTTTCTGGCGGAATGATCAACAGACCATCTGGCTTTGATGCGCCAGATGCAATCTTGGCAACAAGCTTGCTTGCAGCACCACCAACGCTGATCGTCAGCCCTGTCTTCTCTTTCACCGCGCGCTTCAGCCCGCGCGCAACGCGATCTGCTTCGCCGTGGAGTTGCGTGGTGCCAGCGAGATCGAGATACGCTTCGTCAACCGAGACCTGCTCAATCACTGGACTCCATGCGTCGAGCAGCTTCATCACCTCATCTGACGCTTCGCTGTATCGCGCATGACGCGGCTCGACCAGGATCAGTTGCGGACAGCGTGCGAGAGCGAGTCGAGTAGAGATGGCGGCACGGACGCCGAATGCGCGCGCCTCATAACTTGCGGCGCAGACTACGCCGCGCTGCCCTTCGCTGTATCCGACTGCAACTGGCTTCCCCGCCAGTTTCGGATTGTCGCGGACCTCTACCGACGCGAAGAAGGCGTCAAGGTCAACGTGAAGGATGCTGCGCGGCGCAGTGCTCTTCGTTGTGATCAGCCGTTTCTCTTGTTAACTCTTTGGCTCAACGGTGACCGTGACCTCAGCGATGAGGTGTGCGGCGACCTTGACCTGCACCTTGTAGGTGCCGAGCTGCTTCAACGGCTCATCCAACAGGACCTGGTGCTTCTCTACGTTGATGCCGCGGCGCTCGAGTGCTTCGGCGATCTCCTTGTTGGTGATGGAGCCGAAGAGCTTTCCACCTTCGCCGACCTTCACCCCCATGGTGAGGGCGGTGGCGCTGATCTTCTTGGCGTACTCCTCTGCCTCGTGTTTGACACGGTCGACTTTTGAGGCGCGCGACGCGATCTCGGATGCAACCCGGGTGGCCGCCCCGCCGATGGCAGGGATGGCGAGGCCGTTCGCGATCAGGAAGTTTCGGGCGTAGCCTCCGGCGACCTCCTTAAGCTCGCCGGCCTTGCCGACCTTCGGGACGTTGGCGGTGAGGATGACCTTCATGATGCGCTCCTTTCTGGGGCGGGGGAGAGCCCCCCGCGCTGGTGCGGGGATTCTCGCACACTCCTGAAACTCCCCCTTGACAGAGAACAGATGTTCTATGAGACTACCCAAGCAGAACAGATGTTCTAGTCAAACGAAGTCCCCGTCAAGGGGGTAGCCCCCACGGGGGAGGAGGTACGAGATGGCAATGCAGCAGATCGCTCCGGTCGCGGTGAAGGTGACCGCACACTGGCGCACAGGGGCCCCTACGGCGGTCGCCTTTGAGGGGATCGTCCGCAAGGTGACCAAGGTGCTCGCCCTTCGCCGCGAGTACGGCGCCTACCGCGCCGAGAGCGGCCCACGCACCCTCTGGGAGCTGGAGACCGAAGACGCCGCCCTCGTCCTCTCCTTCTCGCGCCGCAGTGGCGCCTGGAGCATCGAGGCCTTCGACGACGCGTGGCGCACCCTTCCGTTCGCCTCCACGGCCGAAGTGCCTGGCGGCCTCCTCAGCCACGCTTAACTCGCCAAAGTGGCTCGCCGTGCGATGCTATGCATATGGCAACGCAGAGACGAACGAGGGCATCGAAGAGGCAAGGGGGCCCGGTTGAGTCTGCGCGCTCCGCGCTTCGCTTGGTCGAGATCGGGCTCGACCTCACCCTCGCCGCAGTCCTCATGGTCGCTGTGCTCATCATCGGTGGTGAGGTGCTTCATGAGATTGTCGTCGGGCTCCAATCCGGCAGCATTGAAGCGGCGCTCAAGATCCTTGATCGCGTACTCCTCCTCTTCATCATTGCGGAGCTGATCTACACGCTGCGCATCTCACTCGCCAGGTCACAACTCATCCTTGAACCGTTCCTTATCATCGGCCTTGTTGCCGTGGTACGGCGCATTCTCATTGCAACTGCGCAAGTTGAGCAGTTGCTCGTGGCAGGAAGAGATATTGCGCCGCTCCTATACGAGCTCGGCGCACTTGCGGGGCTCGTCCTCTCGCTCGCCATCGCACTCTCGCTCGCGCGAAAGCATAGCGGCCGCAGCAGCGATTACGAGGCAGATTAACTTCTCCTTGCGTACGTTAGGGAGGGTTGCATGACGCACCTATCAACCACCTCGCTTGGCGCCTATCTCGACGCGCTCGCCGCGGCAACCCCTGCACCGGGTGGTGGTTCGGCGGCCGGCGTTGCTGGCGCCATGGGCGCGGCGCTCGTAGAGATGGTCGCTGGACTCTCACTCGCAAAGTCAGGAGCGCAAGGCGGCGAGCACAGTGCGATGCAACAGGCGGCGCTTGAGCGCGCACGCAGCGTACGCGTTGAACTTCTCCAACTCGCCGACGATGACGCCGTTGCATACGGCGCCTTCATGGAGGCGTTGAAACTTCCAAAAGGCTCTGACGATGAGCGTGCGGCGCGCACCTTTGCCATATCAGCTGCAGCCCAGCGTGCCGCGGAAGTTCCGCTCGCAACACTTCGCGCCACTGTCGCTGTTGCAGAGGCGGCGCGCAGCATTCAAGACAAGTCACTCCTTGCCGCCGCAAGCGACCTTGAAGTTGCGGCACGTTTTGCACGTGCAGCCGGCGAAAGTGCTGCGGAGAACGTTGAGGCAAATCTTCCATACATTGACGACCCGCAGACACGCGCGGAGATTGCAAGTCAGACCAGCGCGGCGCTCACCGCACTGCACCGCGCAACGCCACAGTGAGTCGCAGCCTCGCCGCAAAGCCGCGCTCTACGGCGCTCGCCGCTGAGGCGGCACGCGTTGTTGCAGCGTCAACTGCGGCGCGCGGCGGAAGGCCAGCAGTGCTCGCCGCAGTCGTTGCAACAGAAGAGATTGATGCGCTGATCTACATGGAGCAGCTGCTCAAGCAGGCAGCGACTGCTGGTCTTGCGGTAAAGAAGATTTCACTCGCGGCAACAGCGAGTGAAGCGGAGATCAGGGCAACGCTACAGCGTCTCTCAGATGATCCAGATGTTGCGGGGATCATCTTGCAGTCCCCACTTCCGAGCGGTGTCGATCGCGCCCGGGTCGTGGTGGTGATTGATCCACAAAAAGATGTTGACGGGGCAACGGCAGTGAACGCCGCACGGCTTGCGGCGGGAGATCTTGACGGCACCATCCTTCCTGCAACAGCAGCGGCGGTAATGGAGTTGCTGCGTACCTATGAAATTCCGCTGCGCGGTCAGCGCGCCGTGGTGGTGGGCCGCAGCGCTGTTGTGGGAGGCCCAGTGGCGCAGCTGCTTGCCCTCGCTGGCGCGCAGGTAGCGGTGGTCCACTCACAGACGCCAGATATGGGGGCGATCACGCGTACGGCCCAGATCCTGGTGGTGGCGGCTGGCGTGCGCGGCCTTGTTCGTGGTGAACACGTTGCACCAGGCTGCGTGGTTATTGATGTTGGGATCCATGCCGACGGCGACCGCATCGTGGGCGACGTTGATGCCGAGAGCGTGAGCGCAGCGATCGGTGCGGCGGGGGGACTTAGCCCCGTACCAGGCGGTGTTGGCCCCATGACGAACGCGATCCTGGTGCTGCAGGCGGCGCAGGCTGCCGCGCGGCGTGCAGGGGCGTAGACTTCCGACCATGTCCTTCCCATCTGACCTAGAGATCGCGCGTAGCGTCACGCCGAAGCCGATTGACGCGGTCGCCGCTGACCTTGGTTTCACTCCAGACGAGGTGGAGCCGTACGGTCGAACTAAGGCGAAGATCTCCATTGAGGCGATCGAGCGGATGGAGAAGCTCGGCAAGCGCGGCAAGTACGTGGTGGTGACAGCGATCACGCCAACACCGCTCGGCGAAGGGAAGACCACCACAACGATCGGACTTGCGCAGGGACTCAACGTGATCGGGAAGAAGGCAACAGTGGCGATTCGCCAGCCGAGCCTCGGTCCCGTCTTCGGCATCAAGGGTGGCGCCGCAGGCGGCGGCTACAGCCAGGTGATCCCCATGGAAGAGTTCAACCTGCACCTGACTGGTGATGTCCACGCCATTGGCGCGGCGCACAATCTCGCCGCGGCGTTCCTTGACAACCATCTTCATCACGGCAACACGCTCGGCATTGACCTGCGCGCCATCACTTGGCCGCGCGTCGTGGACATTAGCGACCGTGCCATTCGCAAGACTATCATCGGTCTTGGTGGACGCGAGAACGGTGTGGTTCGAGAATCAGAGACGGTGATCACCGTTGCAAGCGAAGTGATGGCGGTGCTCGCACTTGCCTCGGATATCTCTGACTTACGAGCACGTCTTGGACGCATTGTGGTTGCGGAGACTACCGATGGGAAGTCGGTCATGACGGAAGACTTGAAGGTTGCTGGTGCAATGGCGGCACTGCTGCGCGACGCAATCAAGCCAAACCTACTGCAGACACTTGAGGGCGGCCCTGCGTTTGTGCACGCTGGACCATTCGCAAATATTGCGCACGGGAATAACTCCATCATCGCCGACCGCGCCGCACTTGCAACGAGCGAGATCGTCGTCACCGAAGCTGGCTTCGGCGCAGATATGGGGGCGGAGAAGTTCTTCAATATTAAGTGCCGCGCATCTGGCATTACGCCAGACGCCGCAGTGATTGTGGCAACGGTGCGCGCGTTGAAGATGCACGGCGGCGTCGGCAAGATTGTTGCAGGGAAGCCGCTTGACCCAGCACTCAATCAAGAGAACATTGCAGCTGTTGAAGCCGGCGCGCAGAATCTTGCAAAGCAGATTGAGAATGTTCTCGCCTTCGGCATCCCTGCCGTTGTGGCAATCAACAAGTTCCCAACCGACACACCAGCAGAGCACGAGGCGATCAAGCGGCTCGCACTCGCCGCAGGAGCACGCGCCGCAGTGATTTCTTCGCACTTCACCGACGGCGGCAAGGGTGCGAAGGAACTTGCGGAGGCGGTTTGGGCGGCGGTCACCTCTGGCGAGGCGAACTACGCGCCGATCTACGCAGACGACATGCCGCTCGCAAAGAAGATTGAGACGATCGCGATGCGCATCTACGGCGCTGACGGCGTAGACATCTCGCCGGCCGCCGCAAAGCGTTTGGCGCGACTCGAAGAGCTCGGCTACGGGAGGCTCCCGATCTGCATGGCGAAGACGCAGTACTCGCTCTCCCATGACGCGAGCAAACTCGGTCGCCCAACCGGCTTCCGCGTGCCGGTTCGGGGCGTCACCCTGGCGGCAGGGGCCGGCTTTATCACCGCGATCTGTGGCGACATGCGCCTGATGCCTGGCCTCAACAAGGCACCTGGCGGGGAGCGGATCGACCTCGACCTCACCCGCGGTGGGGAGATCGTCGGCCTCTTCTAGGCCCACTTTCGTGCTCAGGTGAGCACCTCTGGAACCCCCACCACATCCGGGGCGTTATAGGACTGAAGGGCTCTCTTGAGCCCAAAGAGAAGGAGTGAATCAATGAACGCACGAAGTGCCCTGATGACGCGGCTCGGTTTCCCGGCTCTCCTCGGTGCCGTCCTCGCCCTCGCCCTGGCTCTGATCTCCGGACTCGGAGTGACTGGTGGAGCGAGCAACTTGGGTGGAGGGCTTGACGAAAACTACCCAGACGGCAAAGCGATCGGCGTTGGTGGTGTGGCCCCTGAGTTTGGCGACACAAGCTCTTTAATTCGTGGCGATGGCACAAGCGACGTGGTTCGATACGGCAATCTTTCGCTTGAAGTAATCGACGCTGATGAAGCGCTCGCTCGT
>CALMIH010000032.1 GCA_937864085.1 uncultured Chloroflexota bacterium | reverse complement strand
CTCGCGATCATCTGAACTTGCAGAAACTGAGGCGCGCATCCTCCGCAGTGAGGCGGAGCTTGAGGTGGTCAACGCTGATCGCTCCGCAGAGGATCTGATTGCGGCCACAACACGTTGTGATACGGCACTTGCCGCATATACGGAGGTGGCAAGCCGACTCGAACGCGCAGCCGCGGCGGCGACCGCCGCAGAGGCGGCCGAGGCGAAGGCACGCGCTCTTGTCGGCGACCGCGACAGCGCCGCGCGCGCCGCTGAGGCGGAGAGCGCAACACTGCAGGGACGACTCAGCGCGCTCGAGACACGCCGCACCGCACTTCAAGAGCGTGCACTTGCACGCGCTGCGCGCGCAATCGGCGGTCGTAGCCTCTTGGCTGGCGTTGAGATTCGTGAAGAGGGGCGTAGCGCCGTCCTTGCGGCCCTCGGCGCACTGGCGCGCGGATTCATTGTTGACCGGAGTGGTGCAACTCTTCTTGATGATGAGCAGGGTGCGCTCTTGATTGAAGGGGTGACGCAGGCGGCGATCGCCGACCATCCAACACTCCCGCGACTCAGCGGCGAGATCATCAGCGATCCAGACGGGGTTCTCCAGCGCATCCTCGCCGGGGTTGCGGTTGCACCATCAGTCGCTAGCGCGCTCGACGCGCTACAAGATCTTCCAGCTGGTGGGCTGATCGTCACGCGCGGCGGTGCGGTCATCCGCGCCGGCGGCCTCGTCACTCGAGAGACGGAATCTGAAGACGCGCTCCTTGATGCCGAGACCACGCGCCTTGCTGGCGAACTTGAACGCCGGAGTGCTGCATCCGCTGCGTTGCGCGCAGAGGCGAACGCTGAAGACGGCCGCCTTGCCGAAGCGGTTAAGGGGGCGCTCGCCAGCCGTGCGGCGGACCTGGCTGCGCGTAGCGCGATGCGCAATGCCGCCGACCTGCGTGCTGAGGCTGAGCGAGACCTTGCAGCGGCGACGCGGAAGAGCGCAGACCGCGAAACACGCCTCCAGCAACTCTCGGACACGCTCCGCAGCCTCCGCGCCAGAAGGGATCAGCTGCAGGCGAGCGCTCAAGGGACGACTGGTAGCGGCGGCGCCGCGCAGGAGTGGCAGGATCGCATCCGTGAGTTGACTGAGCGGAGAGCGGTGATCTCCGCCGCAGTGGAGGCGGACCGACAGGCACTACGAACATGGGAGATCGCTCGTGCGCGTGGCGATGCGAGTGTTGCCGCAGCAACGGCACGGATCGCCCGTGCAGCAGAGGAGCGTGGCGCACTTGAATCACGAAGTGCCGCACTGCAAGTGGAGCGCAGCGATCTGATCGGCCGCTCAGAGGCTGCACAGGTTGCGGTCGCCGAGCGAGAGCGACTCGTGCAGACCCTTGCAGAGCAGCAGGAGGCGATCGAACGCGAGAGTTCCGCTGACGAGGAGAGGAAGCGAACCCTTCGCGGACGCGAGGGGCACCTAGACGAAGCGCTGCGACCGCTGGAGCGCGACGCGCAGGGCCTTGAGTTTGAATATGAGCGACTGATTGAAGAGTTGAGCGGTGACCTCGCAGCGTTCGGGCGCCGTCTCGCCGATGATGCACGCATTGCGGCTGGGATCCCGGCGCACCTTCGCACATCCGTTGCGGATCCTGCTGAGGGAGAGCTAGCTGATGCCGTTGGTAGCGACAACAACGCTGCGCGCGAGGCGATCGCTCGCGAGCAGGCAGTTGCACTCCTTGAACACTGGGGTACAGCTGCCGGCCGAGGGGGTGCGGGGGCGCCGAGCGCACCTGACCCTGAGGAGATCCGCACGCTTGAGCGCCTCCGTCGCAAGATCGATGACGGTTTCACAACCCGCCTGCTGCATACCAGGCGGGGCGAGGGCTATCAATTGGCCGCCGAGGACGAAAGCTATGGTGGATGAAGATCATGCGTAGCAACCTGCGCCTTCGTCTGACGTTGTGGTACGTGGTGGTACTGGCCGCGGTGCTGGTCGCCTTCAGCGTCGGCCTTTACGCGCTGCTCAGCAAGAGCCTCCACCAGCGTATGGAGGCGGGGCTGCGTTCCGCAGTCGACGTGACATCTCTCGCGCTGAATCACGAAACCGAGGAGCATCTGGGGCGGACAGAGGGGGAAGAGAACTTTCGACTGGTCCTGAACA
>CALMIH010000031.1 GCA_937864085.1 uncultured Chloroflexota bacterium | reverse complement strand
TGTCCTACTACGGCAACAGCACGCGCAACAGCGTGCAGATGGCACCAGAGACTGCGGCACCCCGAACGAGCAAGAAGCGGCCAGCCGCAAAGCGTGCTGCGAAGCGGACGCCGGTAAAGCGAGCGCCTGCAAAGCGCCCAGAAAAGAAGCGGGTGGCGCGATGATCAACGTGGTGCTCCTTCGCCGCCTCGTACGCGGGCACCGCATTCGCCTCGCCGTTGGGCTTGCCGTGGTGGTGGTCTGGTCGCTCCTCTTCCCCGTGATCTACAAGGCCTTCGTTGACCAACTTGACGGCCGCCCGACTCCGCCTGGCAACTTCTCCACGCTCTCAGGAACAATCTCTGTGGGGTTCATTCATCCAATCTCCATCGCACTCTTCGGCATCCTGAGCGCAGGACTCACCGTTGGATCGATCAGTGGTGAACGTCAGCGCGGAACACTGGAGCTTCTTCTAAGCCGACCGATCCCTCGGCGCACGATCGTGGCCACGATGATGCTCGAAGGCTGGATTGGCGCGACCCTTGCCTCCGCCGCATACGTGCTCGGCACGGTGATTGGCGCACAGATCGCGGGGGTTGCGAGTGAACTTGCATTTGAACAGCTCCCCGCACTCTTCGCCGCAGGAACGCTCTTCTGGGGTTCGTTCGCCACGTTCGCAATCGCAGCGAGCGGCAGCTTTGACCGAACGCCTCCCGCCATGGCGATCACCGTCGGGTTGATCATGGCGAACTACATTGTGGAGGTCCTTGGATCATTCTGGGATGTGATGGAGCCGTATCAGTTCCTCTCGCTCTTCAATCACTTCTCACCAGAGGGGATCCTTGACCAGACGGCCGATCCTGCAGAGGCGCTGATCTTTGTCGCCCTTACGGCACTCGCCGCCGCCTGGGCCTTCTACAAGTTCCCTCGCCGAGACCTCGCCGCGCCGAACTGATCCCAGCGTCGCACTGATCGCAGCGCCGTAGGCGCGGCGCTAGACGATCCGCGAAAAGAGTTCGTTGCTTAACAGCCGGCCACGCATCGTTAACTGAACGCGTGCGGCGTCTTCTGGATGCGGCAGAAGGAGTCCGTTCGTTTCGCCCCATTCCAGTACTTCAGCGAAGCCCGCGGCAACAACCGCTTCATGATCCACACCGGTCGACATCCGCAGTGAGAGGACGATACCTTCAGCAACTGCGTCGCGATCACTGATCTGCGCCGCAGCGCCGCCAGGCGGAAGCTCACCGCTCATCAGCGCCCCCTCCCATGCGTCAAGATTCGCAGAGTTCCAACGCCGTGTTGCCCCATCAAATGCGTGCGCCCCTGGCCCCACCGCCTCAACTGAGGCGCGCTCCCAGTAGAGACGGTTGTGGCGCGAGGTGTGTCCCTCGCGCGCCCAGTTGCTGATCTCGTACCAGTTGAACCCAGCGGCGGGGAGCCGCGTGTCGAGCAGCTCCAACTCTTCTGCGCCGCGCTCCTCGTCTTGCTCCACAGCCGCGCGTCGTCGCCAGGCGAGCGCGCCCGCCGGTGTCGCCAAGCGATCATCAACGCTCCCCTCGCCCTCATCGGCGCCACCAGTCGCAAGCGTCAACGCATAGACGCTGATGTGATCTGGCCGCAACACGAGCGCAGCGTTTAAGGAGTCAGCCCACGACGCAAGCGAGACGCCTGGGAGATCGGCGAGGAGGTCAATGGAGACGCTTGCAGCTCCAGCGGCGCGTGCCGCGGCGATGCTCTCCGCAACATCATCAGGCCCGTGCCTTCGCCCGAGTTCACGAAGCGCCGCAACGTCCATGCTCTGCGCGCCGATACTGAAGCGGGTAACGCCAGCCTGCACCGCCGCGGTGAAGTCGCCGCGCTCATCGGCACCAGGATTGCACTCCAGCGTCACCTCCGCGCCACTCACTAAACCAAATCGATCGCGCACACGGCTGATCAGCGACGCGAGCTGTTCTGCCGAAAGTAGCGATGGTGTTCCGCCACCAAGGTAGAGCGTCTCGAGTGGCAGACGTTGCACGTCATCACGTACCCCGCCGAGCGCCGAAAATGCCGCATCGTTCGCCTTCGCGCGTAGATCAATCTCGCGCTCCACGGCGCTCAGGTAGCCGCCCATCCGTGAGCGTGGTCCGAATGCAGCAGCGCCAGCGATCACCACAAAGTCGCAGTACGGGCAGAGGGAGCGACAGAAGGGGACGTGCAGGTAGAGGCCGCGCGGCGGTTGCGCGCGTTGCGCGTTAATCGGCGTCGGTGCGGAGGACGGCAAGGAAGGCCTCTTGCGGGATCTCAACGGAGCCGACGCGCTTCATCCGCTCCTTCCCCTCTTTCTGCTTCTCAAGCAGCTTCTTCTTTCGCGTGATGTCACCGCCGTAGCACTTCGCCAACACGTTCTTGCGAACGGCCTTCACTGTTTCGCGCGCAATCACGGTGCCGCCGATCGCCGCCTGAATCGGCACCTCGAACATTTGGCGCGGAATCAGCTCTTTCAGTTTTGAGGCAAGGTTGCGGCCGGCACTCTGCGCGCGGTCGCGATGAATGATGGTACTGAGTGCGTCAACCGGTTCGCCGTTCACGAGAATGTCGAGCTTCACTAGTGGCGCAACGCGGTACTCAGACTCGGTGTAGTCCAGTGACGCGTATCCCTGCGTGCGGCTCTTGAGCTGATCGAAGTAATCGACGATCAGTTCGGCGAGTGGAATCTGGAAGCGCATCACCACGCGCTTCTCGTCCAGATACTCCATCCCATCAAAGATGCCGCGCTTATCTGTGGAGAGGTCCATGATCGTACCGATGTAGGTGGTTGGCGTGACAATGGACGCGTTCACCCACGGCTCGCGAATCTCGTCGATATGGTTTGGGCTCGGCAGCTGCGCCGGATTGTTGATCAGCATCTCGCCCTTGCTGTTGTTCAGATGAACCTGATACTTGCAAGACGGCGCGGAGGCGATCAGCTGCAGGGTGAACTCGCGCTCAAGACGCTCCTGCACGATCTCCATGTGAAGGAGACCGAGGAAGCCGCAGCGGAATCCGAAACCGAGCGCGGCAGACGATTCAGCCTCGAAGGTGAAGCTTGCATCGTTCAGGTGCAACTTCTCCAGTGCTTCACGGAGCGCTGGGTAATCTTCGCCGCTGAGTGGGTAGAGCCCCGCGAAGACGAGTGGCAGTGCAACCTGATATCCGGGGAGTGGCTCTGTCGCAGCGCTCATCGTGGTGGTGACGGTGTCGCCGACACGCGCGTCGCGCACGCTCTTCAGGCCCGTTGCAATGTAGCCAACTTCACCAGCCTGCAGCTCTTGCACTGGAACATGTTGTGGTCGGAAGTAGCCAATCTCCACCGGAACGCACTGCGCACCGGAGCCCATCATCGTGATCGCCTCGCCCATCTTTAGGCGACCCTCTTGTACGCGGACATAGTTCACTACGCCCTTGTACGTGTCGTAGTGTGAATCAAAGACGAGCGCCTTCAGCGGCGCATCAAGTGGACCGCTCGGCGCAGGGATGCGCTTCACCAGCGCCTCAAGAATCTCTGGAATCCCCTTCCCCTCTTTCGCTGAGGCGAGGATCACCTCTTCGCGCGGGATCGCAAGTGTCTCCTCCAACTCGTTCATCACCGCTTCAGGATCGGAGGCGGGGAGGTCGATCTTGTTTAGCACCGGAATGATGTGAAGGCCCATCTTCATCGCCAGGTGGACGTTGGCGAGCGTCTGCGCTTCAATGCCTTGGCTCGCGTCCACCACAAGGATCGCGCCGTCACAGGCCTGCAAGCTGCGTGAGACTTCGTAGGCGAAGTCCACATGCCCCGGCGTGTCGATCAGGTTGAGGCCGTAGGTGAGGCCGTCGTTCGCCACGTACTCCAGGCGGACGGCGCGCGCCTTGATCGTGATCCCCTTCTCGCGCTCAAGGTCCATGGAGTCGAGCACCTGCGAGGTCATCTGGCGCGGATCCACCGTATGGGTCGCCTCCAGCAGCCGGTCGGCGAGCGTGGATTTACCATGGTCAATGTGCGCAATGATGCTGAAGTTGCGCAGTCGGGACTGAGGGATGTTGCTCATATCCCCTCAAGAATCGCACGACAGGGGACTTGCCGTCGGTCGGTCAGAGGCGGCTCCTCTCTCGGGGGCTTCCCGCCTCTCGGCGAGCGGCGGGCTCCCCTCTGCTACGATCGCCCGACGGCTCGCATCGAGCCCCTGAAGTTGTATGGAGTGACCAATGGGAAAGACCCCTCGCAAGTACAAGGGCGCACGAACGCCGCAGTCCCTCAAGGAGGTTCGCGCCTCCGCCCGACGCGGCGCCGTCCAGCAGCCGAAGCGCACCGAGGCGAAGAGTCGCGTCGCGAGCGCCGTTGCCATCCTCACCGGCCAGAAGCAGGGCGATGCCGCCGCATCCGTCTCCAAGGCGGCGAGCGCACTCGACCGCGCCGCAAAGAGCGGTGCCATTCATAAGAACGCCGCCGCGCGACGCAAGTCACGCCTCGCAAAGAAGGCCGCCGCCGCTAAGGCGAGCCCAACCGGCACCACCACCGCGATCGTGGTGAAGAAGGCAACGAAGAAGGCGGCAATCTCCGGTGCCAAGCGCGCCGCAGCAACCAAGGCCGCCGCCGTCAAGGCGATTGAAGCGAAGGCTATCGCCGCAAAGCCTGCAGCGAAGAAGCCCGCCGCCAAGAAGGCGAAGGCCGCGCCAAAGAAGGCTGCGAAAGCCGAATAGTTCCGCGCGGAGAGATCCGCGCGTCGGAGACGCTTGAGCTACGACGCGGCTGAGCCGCTCGTCTCCTCGCGCGCGATGCGCGGTGCGCTCGGAAGATAGAGCAGGCCACCGAGCAGCGAGGCAGCAAGCGTTGTGCCAATCAGGAGTCGCACACTTCCCATCTGGCCGTCCCAGTACCAGGCCGTGAAGGTTGCAACGTCGCTGATGCCAACCTCTGTCAGCGCGGCGGCGCCGCCATCTGCCGCCTGGTAGCGCTCGTAGACACACGCTGGCCCTGCGGCACATGTGAATGAGCCGCCGCTTCGCTCGTCGCGATAACCAGGGTCGAGCGAGAAGAAGAAGAGCTTGACGCCCAAGAAGAGCACGGCGAACGTCACTGCGGTGATCGCGCCACTCCACGCTGCGTTGGTGAGCACGCGGCCCGGTCGGCTACGCAGCTGCTCTGCGCGCTGATTGCCGTACCAGCCGATCAAGAGCCCAGAGAGCGGGGCGAGGACGAGGTAGGCGGGATCAATCGGGATCACCATCAGAAAGCTCACGGCGATGGTGAGCGCCATGCCAATGCCAACGATTGCGGCAACGTTCGCGCCACGATCAACAAAGCGACTCACTTCACACCGCCACTGCGTGTGAATGTTGCACGGCCGAGATAGATGGCGCGATCGCCGAGCAGCTCCTCAATACGGAGAAGTCGATTCAGCTTCGCCACGCGCTCAGATCGGGATGGTGCACCCGTCTTGATCTGACCAGCGTTGGTGGCAACGGCAAGATCGGCGATCGTGGTGTCTTCCGTCTCGCCCGATCGGTGGCTCAGGATCGTGGACCATCCAGCGCTTCGCGCGGTGCTGATGGCATCCAGCGTCTCGGTCAGCGTCCCGATCTGGTTCGGCTTCACCAGCAGCGCTGTTGCCGCGCGCTCCTTAATGCCACGCTGGATGCGCTCAACGTTGGTGACAAGCAGATCATCGCCAACAATCTGCACGGTGCTGCCGATGCGTTGCACTAGTGCGCTCCAGCCGCTCCAGTAGTCTTCGGCGAGTCCGTCTTCAAGGCTAATGATTGGGAACTTTGCACACCAACCCGCCCAGAGGTCAATGAGTTCGCCGCTCTCAAGGGTGCGCCCTTCGCGTTCAAGCGCGTAGCGACCGTCAGCGGTGAGCAGTTCAGTGGCGGCGGCGTCGATAGCGATCCCAATCTGTTCGCCTGGCTTGTAGCCGGCGTGCTCAATGGCGGTCATCAACGCCTCAAGCGCCGCCTCATTTGACGGGAGGCTTGGTGCAAAGCCCCCTTCATCGCCCTGCCCCGTTGCAAGGCCACGATCGTGGAGGTGCGTGCGGAGCGCGGCGAAGATTTCGGCGCCAGCGCGTAGCCCTTCGGCGTAGGTGGTGAAGCCGACCGGAACGACCATGAACTCCTGGAAGTCGGTGGAGTTCGCCGCGTGCTTTCCTCCATTCAAGATGTTGAGGAGCGGGACGGGGAGCGTCTGCGCCGTTTCGCCACCAAGCTCTTCAAACAACTCAACGCCATGCAGCGCGGCGCGCGCATGTGCTGCGGCGAGCGAGACACCAAGGAGCGCATTTGCACCAAGCCGACCCTTATTCGTCGTGCCATCGAGTGTGATCAACTGCTCATCAATGGCGCGCTGGTCATCAACGCTTGTGCCGGAGAGTGCGCTCGCGATCTCGCCGTTCACTGCGGCAACGGCCTGAAGGACACCCTTCCCGCCGAAGCGGCGCTTGTCACCGTCACGTCGCTCCACCGCTTCATGAGCACCAGTGCTTGCGCCAGATGGGACGGCGGCGGTGCCGTGCGCACCACTCTCAAGGTGCAGCTCAACCTCTACGGTTGGATTGCCGCGCGAATCAAGGATTTCGCGTGCGTGAATCCGCGCGATCCGATCGCTCATGAGCTCTTCTTGGCTGGGGCCTTCGCCTTCTTCTCTGCCCCTGACGCGTGCCAGGCGATCGGCAGCGTCTCGTACGGCGAGCCAGATGTTGGGACCACGGCGAGGCCTGGAAGCTCCCGCCCCTCAAGGAATTCGAGTGAGGCGCCGCCGCCGGTGGAGAGGTGCGTCATCTTTCCGGCGAGGTTGAGCTGCTGCAGCGCGGCGATGCTGTCGCCGCCACCAACTACCACCGTTGCTCCCGCCTCTGCCTTCTCGGCGGCAAGCTTGGCGAGCTCGCGCGTTGCGGTACCGAACGCAGGGATCTCAAAGACGCCGAGCGGCCCGTTCCAGAGGATCGTCTTCACTGGGCCAAGCGCATCGCGCACCGCGTTGATTGAGTCAGGGCCGAGGTCAACCATGTGCCAGCTCGCGGGGAGCTTCTCTGTGGATACAACCTTGAACTCCGTGCCACGCGTCACCTCTTTTGCCACAACGCCGTCAACAGGGAGGAGCACCCTCACACCACGCTCAGCTGCAAGTTTCAAGATGCGACGCGCATGCTCCACCATCTTCGACTCGTAGAGACTCTTCCCAACGCTGCGACCAGAGGCAACGAGGAAGGTGTTCGCAACGCCTCCGCCAAGGACGAGCAGATCAACTTTCTTGATTAGTGCCTCAAGTACGGCGACCTTTCCCGAGACCTTGCCGCCGCCAACGATGGCGGCGAAGGGTCGCGCTGGCTTATCCAGCAGGCTAGAGAGCGCTTCAACTTCGCTCTCCATCAGCAGGCCAACGTATGACGGGAGGAGGCCGGCAACGCCAACGGTGCTCGCATGGGCGCGATGCGCCGTGCCGAATGCGTCATTCACGAAGACATCACCGTAGGAGGCGAGCCGCGCCGCGAAGGCTGGATCGTTCTTCTCTTCGCCGGCATGGAAGCGAACGTTCTCCAGCAAGAGGAGCTCACCAGGTCGTAGTCGATTCACCGCGTCATCGGTCCCCACGCCGAGCGCATCGCCCGTGGTTGGGACCATCATCTTCAAGTGGTGCGCCAGACGCTCCGCCGCCGGTCGCAGCCGCAGGCCGTCAACCACCTTCCCGTCTGGACGACCGAGATGAGAGGCGAGCACAATCGAGGCTCCGTCCTCAAGAAGCGCCTTGATCGTTGGGATAGAGGCGCGAATGCGCGAGTCGTCTACCACCTTGCCATCGGAGAGCGGCACATTGAAATCTACGCGCAAGAGGACACGCTGACCGCGCGCATCAAGCTCGCGGATCGTGCGCTTCCCTGTTGCGGACTCAAACGACGTTGCGATGCGGCGTGGCCCAATCCCCTCAGGCCGTGGTCGCGGCACAAGGCGCACCGCCGAGCGCGGCGCCTCTGTTGCTGTGCTCGACTTTGAAGAAGGCTTCGCCTGCCGGTTTGCTGGACGGCTCGGTCCACCGATGGATGCGCCGGACGCCTGCGTTGCCCCCTTCGGCGGAAGCGGGGCACCGGGCTTCACCTGCGGACGATTTGCTGGGCGGCTCGGCGCCATCTTCGGCGCGCCAAGGTTGACCCCAGGCTTCCCTGCTGATGGCTTCGGCGCCACAAGTGTTGACTTCACAATCGTTGGTGCTGCCTTCACAGGCGGCTTAGCTGCTGGCTTCGGCGCTAGTTTTGGGGCTGGCTTTGGGGCGACCTTGGCGGTTGGCGACTTTGCCGCGGGCTTCTTCGCTACTGGTTTTGGGGCTGGCTTCTTTGCCGCCGGCTTCTTTGCCGCCGGCTTCTTTGCCGCTGGCTTCTTTTCAGTTGGCGCGGAGAAGAGGCGCGAGAGGAGGCCCTTCTTCTCAGGCACGGGCGGCCACGAACTTCACAAGGTCCGCAATGCGGCAGCTGTAGCCCCACTCGTTGTCGTACCAGGCGACCACCTTGGCGAAGTTGTCGCCGAGCAGCATGGTGCTCGCAGAGTCGATGATTGCGGAGCGCGAGTCACCGCGGAAGTCGGAGGAGACGAGCGGTTCATCTGAGACGCCGAGGATCCCCTTCATTGGGCCACTCGCCGCAGCACGGAATGCGTCATTGATCTGCTCGATTGTTGCCGGTCGCTCTAGCTCGGCAGTGAAGTCGATCAAGCTCACCGTTGGTGTTGGGACGCGCACGCTGTATCCATCAAACTTCCCCTTCAGCTCTGGGATAACGAGTGCGAGGGCCGTAGCGGCGCCAGTGGTGGTTGGAATCAAGTTCTGTCCTGCGGCACGAGCGCGGCGCGGATCCTTATGCGCAACGTCAAGGATGCGCTGATCGTTGGTGTAGCTGTGCATCGTGGTCATTAGGCCGCGGCGAATGCCGAACGCGTCCATCACCACCTTCGCCGCAGGGGCGAGGCAGTTCGTGGTGCAGCTGGCGTTAGAGATGATGTGGTGCTTCAACGGATCGTAGCGATCCTCATTGACACCAAGAACAATCGTGACATCCTCATTCTTTGCTGGCGCACTGATGATCACCTTCTTTGCGCCAGCGGTTCGATGCGCCGCCGCCTTCGTTGCGTCGGTGAAAATGCCGGTCGACTCAACCACAATGTCCACGCCCATCGCTCCCCATGGAAGCTCGGCGGGATCCTTTGCGGCGAGGACCTTGATGCGCTTCCCGTTGATGACGAGTTCGTCACCCTCGGCAACAACCGTGCCGGGGAAGGTGCCGTAAGTGGAGTCGTGCTTGAAGAGGAGCGCGTTCATCGCGGTATCAACAAGGTCATTGACCGCTACCACCTCAACCTCAGGGGCGCGCTCAAGGATCGCCTTCAGGCTCTGACGCCCGATGCGACCGAATCCGTTGATCCCTACGCGAATCGTCACTTACACCCTCACTTACTTCGCTGCCTTATTCGCCGCAACCGCACGCTCCCAGGCTGGGTTGCCGAGCCGGCCAACCACGACAGGATGACATCCTGCGAGACTGACGTCCCCGCCAAGCTGCGCCGGCGTGATGCTGACGCGCCGCCCAGGAACCTTAAAGGTATTCTCGCCGATCTCGTGGCTGATCCGTTTGGCGAGGCGATCCCAGTGCGCCTCAGCGAGCGAGCCGCCGATGATGATCCGCACGGGATTGAAGGTATTAACGTAGCCGGCGACCGCTCGCCCAACGGCGAGGAGGGCGCGCTCAAGGATCTCGTCAGCGGTGGCGTCCCCCGCCGCGGCCGCCTCGGCGACCGTCTTCGCACTGATCGCCTCACCTGCGTGCGTTGACGCCCAGTTCGCGAGCCACGGGCTCTTGCCACTCGAAGCGGCGGCGGCTCCCGCCGCGGCGAGCGCCCAGCCTGACGCGTGTGCCTCAAGGTGCCCCGTGCCGCCGCAGGTGCAACGCGGGCCATCGAGCGAGATCGGCACATGCCCAAGCTCGAGCGCCGTGTCGTCTGGTCCTGTCAGTAGGTGGCCACCACTCAACGCCGCAGCGCCGAAGCCGGTGCTGATCGTGAGATACATCAGATCGTCGATGCCGCCCCCCGCGCCGAACGCACGCTCGCCGAGGATCGCCACCTTCGTATCGTGCTCAAGGAAGACGGGGAGTCCGAGTGCGGCGCCGATCGGCCCCGCAAGATCGGTGCCTGGGAAGCGTGGGCCAAGATTCGCCGGCTCCACCGCAATCCCGGTCCACGGGTTGAGTGGCCCTGGTGCGCTGATCCCAATACCAACGAGGCGTGAGACGGCGGCGGCATCTTCACGTGCGGCGTTCTCGCGTGCGAGCTGCAGCGTGGCGATGCACGCAGCCACTACGGCTGCAGGTCCATCAGCTGCTGGTGTTGGCGCCGCAGCACGACCGAGTCGCGTTCCATCTGCACGCACGAGTGCGGCACGCACCTGT
>CALMIH010000030.1 GCA_937864085.1 uncultured Chloroflexota bacterium | reverse complement strand
CTTCTACGATTATCACTGCACGCGATGCGACACGACGGTGGAGTTGCTACACGGCATTGATGACGAGACGAAGCGCACCCACGACGGGTGCGGCGGTCCACTTGAGCGTCAGTTTTCAGCGACGAGCGTGCACTTCAAGGGGAGCGGCTGGGCAAAGCTGGAGCGACGAGAGAGTTCAGCATCAACAGCAGCCCCTACAGCCTCCGCAACCCCAGCGCAGAGCGGCCCATCAACTCCAACGCCAACGCCCGCGGCAAAGCCAAAGGCGAGCGGCGAGTAACGTTTGCTGAGCTGCGAGCGGCTCGCTTAGGAGCGGATTAGTTAGGCGCGCGGTGCCGCGAAGAAGTCCACGATCTGTTCTGCAACCTCCACCGCAACGGCGATCTGTGCGTCAACGGTTTGCGCGCCGAGGTGTGGTGCAAGGACGGTGTGTGGTGCCGTAAGTAGCGGCGATCCAACTGGCGGCTCAGCGGCGAAGACGTCAATCCCAGCGCCCCCAAGTGCACCAGAGGTCAACGCCGCCGCAAGGGCAACTTCATCAACAAGGCTCCCGCGAGCAACGTTGAGGAGCACTGCTCCGGGCTTCATCTTTGCGATCTCGGCTGCGCCGATCAGTGGCGTATCTCCGAGTGCCGGCAGATGCAGGGTGATGATGTCTGACTCCATGAGCAGTTGATCAAGCGTCTGCAGTTTCACGCCGAACTGCGCCGCCCGCTCTGGCGTCACGACCGGATCGCTTGCGACAACCTCCATCTCAAACGCCGCAGCTCGTTTCGCCACCGCCTGACCGATGCGACCGAACCCAATGATTCCAAGTCGCTTACCTCGCAGCTCGAAGCCCTTCAGCTCGCCGCGTATCCATGCGCCACTTCGTACGGAGGCGTCGCCACGCGGCACGTGTCGCGCCACGGCGAGGAGGAGGGCGAAGGTCTGCTCTGCCGCCGCGATCGTATTGCCGTTTGGCGCGTTGACCACGCGAATGTTCGCGCGCTCCGCCGCCTTCGCGTCAATGTTGTCAATTCCTACACCGGCGCGCCCGATGATCTTCAG
Source organism: uncultured Chloroflexota bacterium (assembly GCA_937864085.1). Classification (GTDB taxonomy): domain Bacteria; phylum Chloroflexota; class Limnocylindria; order Limnocylindrales; family Limnocylindraceae; genus Limnocylindrus. The sequence continues at coordinate 9,319 of CALMIH010000030.1, read as the reverse complement.
TTGTGGTCCAGCGGCGATCAGCGCAGCATCAACCTGGACCTGTGATCGGACGATGAGTGCGTCTGCGCCAGCAAGGGCGGAGAGGAGCGCCTCGCGTGGCTTGCCTGTGAGGTCCGCAATCTCATGCCCTGCAGCCTGCAGCGCACTCAGTCCAGCGGCGGCGATCGCCTCGGCGACGACGATGCGTGCCATCGGCCCGCGCGCTTAGGCGCTGATGAAGCCGGTCAGCGTCGCTACGATCCAGATCGCGGCGAGGAGACCAAGGAGCGCACCGTAGGTAGCGAGAATGCGACGGAGGTCGCGACGAACGACAGGGAGTTCGGCGCTGACCTCTGCGGCGAGCCGCTGCGTTGAGGCGGTGCGGCTGGTGATGCTGATCGGCGCGGCTGGTGCGTTGACCACGCGCGGCGTGTTCAGGCTCGCCTCAAAGGAGGCGGCCGCCGCCTCTTCGGCCGCGGTTAGACCACGCTTCACCGGCGTAGGGCGCACCTTCTTTGGGCGCTGGTCCGCTCGGAAGCGCTTCTCTGGTTTCGCCATGACTCCTCCTCGTGATGGGTCCTGCTGCTGCGTCTTGGGCAGGATAGCGGAGTCTGCGTGACGACTAGTTGGCACAGGGGGGCTGATACGATCGGGGGGATGGAAACTGAGACGACAACCCTCCTCGCTGGTGCAGCCGTAGCGCTCGGGGCGCTCGGGCTCCTGCTCGCACTCCTCGCCCTTCGTCGCGCAGGTGCGGCGAAGCGAGCCCTCGGTGAACTGATGAGCGAGGGGGATGCGGCGAGCGGTGGGCGCCAGATGGCAAAGGCGTTGGCTGGTGTTGCCGACCATGCGGCACGCCTTGTAGTGAGCGAGGGGCGCCTGACCGAACTTGAGGCGGCTGCGAATCGCGCCGGGAGCCGCGTTGGGCACGTCCAGTTCCAGGCCTATGACGACGCGGGGGCTGGGCAGAGTAGCTCGCTTGCACTCCTTGACGATGGTGGCAGCGGCGTTGTGATCACCACACTTCACGCGCGTGTAGGAACGCGCATCTATATCAAACGTGTGATGAACGGAACGAGTGAGACAACGCTTGGAGAAGAGGAGCGCGCGGCGATTGAGGCGGCGATCGCCAAGCCAGGCGGTACGCGCCGCACACGGTGACACCACGCGCGCCGCGTAGCGCTGCACCGCAAGACAAAGAGCCAGCGGGCATCGACCAGATCCCAGTTTGGACGGGGGTTTCAGTCCGCGCGCCACGCGCCTTCCATGACGGCCTTGCGCATCTCCTCAACGACCTGAACGACGAGCAGTACGCGGCGGTCACCTACGGCGAGGGCCCGCTTCTGGTAGTTGCTGGCGCCGGCACGGGGAAGACGCAGGTGATCACACGGCGTGTTGCCTGGCTCATTGCCGAACAGCGCGCACTCCCGGAGGAGATCCTCGCGCTCACGTTCACCGATCGCGCCGCAGAGGAGATGCAGGGGCGCGTCGACCGTCTCGTACCGTATGGGTACGCCACCACACCGATCAAGACCTTCCACGCCTGGGGCGATGAGTTGCTGCGTGAAAACTCGCACCGTCTCGGCATCTCCGGCGATCTGCGGGTCCTTGGACGCGCAGAGGTCGTGCTCCTCTTACGCGAGCATCTCTTTGAACTTGGACTCTCACGATTTGCGCCGCTCGGCGATCCAACACGATTCCTTGGTGACATTGCCGGCTACATCTCACGCGCAAAGGAGGAGGCGGTTAGTGCCGATGCGATTGAGGCCTTTGCAGCCGAACTTCGCGTGAAGGCTGCCGCTGTTGTTCTTGATGCGGAGGCGCCAGCGAAGGATCGAAAGAAGCTTGAAGAGTATGCGGCGGCGCTGGCGCGCCTCAGCGAAGAGCAAGGGGAGCTCGCCGCCGTCTACCGCACCTATCGGGGGATCCTCGCAAAGAGTGGGCTACTCGACTTCGGCGATCAGGTGCTCCTCGCCTACGAGATTCTCCGCAGCGACCCACTCGTTGCGGCACGCGTGCGCGAGCGGCATCGCTGGCTCCTTGTTGATGAGTACCAGGATACGAATCGTCTCCAGGGGGCACTCGTCGACCTGATCGCGCAGGGGAGTGGCAACCTCACAGCAGTTGGTGATGACGATCAGTCCATCTATAGATTTCGAGGTGCCGCAATCAGCAACATTCTCGGATTCGTGGATCGCTATCCAGATGCAGGAAAGGTGGTGCTCACGAAGAACTACCGCAGCACCACGCCAATCTTGACCGCTGCGCGTCGCCTGATTCGATTCAACGATCCTGACCGCCTTGAGACGCGACTCGGGATCTCCAAGGATCTGAGCGCCGAGGCGGATCCAGGGAGTTCGGCCCCCGTTGGATTTCGGCGATTTCGCACCACTGCGGACGAAGCAGACTGGATCGCGCAAGAGGTTCGGGCGTCAATTGATGCTGGTAGGCGACCCCGCGATCACGCCGTTCTGGTGCGCGCAAACGTTGACACGGTGGAGATCGGACGCAGCCTGAACATGGCGGGGATCGCCTGGCGCGCGAGCGGTGCGGCCGGACTTTACGATCGCCCAGAGGTTCGACTCCTCCTCGCTGGGCTCCGACACGCCGCCGATCCCGACGCATCTGCGCCACTCTTCCTGATCGCCGCCGACTCACGCTTCAAGGCGCCGGCCGCGATCCTCACCGCAGCGGTGGGGAAGGCGCGTCGCGAACACCGCTCGCTCCGCGAGTGCCTCGCCCTCATCGGTGCGGCGCACCCAGAGACCGAGCGGCTGATGGGGCGACTCAGCGGACTGGTGCAGGAGAGCGTGGAGCGGACGAGTGGCGAAGTGCTCTATCGCTGGTTGCGCGAGAGCGGCCTCCTCGCCGAGTTGACGCGTGAGGCGAGCCCCGAGGCTGATGAGCAGATTCGCAACATCGGTCGACTCTTTGACGTGGTGCGTTCGCGCAGCCGACTCCTTGAGCTTGATCGCGCACCGTACCTGGTGCGTTACCTAGAAGAGCTTGGTGAGGCGGGTGACGATCCATCCGCCGCCGATGTTGATCCAGATCTAGATGCGGTCTCGCTGCTCACCATCCATCAGGCGAAGGGCCTTGAGTTCCCCGTGGTCTTTGTTGCAAATATGGTTGAGACGCGATTCCCGGCGCGTGGGCGACCGCCGCGTCTCGCCCTTGCCGCAGAGTTGGGGGGTAGCGATGAGGTCGTGCCGTGCGACCCTCGCGTAGCTGACGACCCAAGTGCCCTGGATGAGGAGGCGCTGCGCGAAGAGCGCCGCCTCGCTTACGTAGCACTGACGCGCGCACGGACGCAGCTCTACCTGAGCGCTGCAGAGCGCTCCACCGGAGGGGTTCGCCCGCGAAAGGTGAGCCGCTTCGTCTCTGAGGCGCTCGACCTTGCGCGCACGCAACTCGAAGAGGTGCCGTTTACTGGCGAACGGAGCAGCGCGATCGGCGCACTCGAAGTTGTTGCCCCTGCGCCGCCAGTCTTCGCCGTACGCGAAGCTGGTGCCGCTGAGCAGGCGCCGCTCACGCTGAGCTATACGGCGATTGAGGCCTACCTTGCCTGTCCGTTGCGCTACCACTACCAGCAGCGTCTTCGGATTCCGCTCCCACCTCACCATGCTGCGATCTACGGCTCGGCGCTCCACGCCGCCGTTGCAGAGTTCCATCGTGGGCAGATGAACGGCACCGCGCCTGAACTTCCGGCACTCACCGCCGCACTCGACCGGAGCTGGCAGAGTGCTGGGTTCGTCTCGCGTTCACACGAAGAGGCGCGACGCGATGCCGCGCTGAAGGTGATTGAGCGATTCCGTAGTGAAGAGCTCGCAAGCGGCGTTATCCCCGCGTACGTTGAGAAGGACTTCTCGTTTGAGATCGGCGGTCATAAGGTTCGCGGTCGCTGGGATCGCGTGGATGTGCGGCCGCTCGCACCGGGTGAGCGCACCAAGGAGATCCCCGTTATTGAGCTGAGCGGCGACACGCTGCGTCCAACCCTTCCACTCTCGGACGAATGGGTGGTGATCTCCGACTACAAGAGTGGCGGGAAGGACGACGATGAGACTGGGGTTGCGCGCGCGCGCGATGCACTGCAGCTGCAGATCTATGCCCTCGCCTGGCGCTCCACTACCGGTCGCCTTCCAGACGAGGTGAGCCTGCGCTTCCTTGACTCTGGGAAGACGGCAACCGTTCCGGTTGATCCGAAGCGGATTGAGAAGGCGCGCGAGAAGATTGCCGAAGCGGCGGAGGGGATTCAGACTGGCTCAATGGAGGCGAAGCCAGACCTAATGAACTGCACCTACTGCGCCTATCGCGAACTCTGTCCCTCCTCCAAGGCGCCTGCAGGGAGGCCAGGATGAGACTCCCCACACCTGTTGAGCGAGCGAGCCAAGCGGCGGAGCGAGAAGCCCCGCCGCGCATCCCAGTGACTGATCAGCGACTGATTCGGATCACGGCGGTCGCCGCCCTCGCTGGAGCGCTCCTCTCTGCACTGCTGTTGACGAGCGTCAATCCGAGTGTTGATCCGATTGCAGGACTCGCCGCATCGCTCGCCTTCGGCTGCACACTTGCACTCGCAACCGCACCGATCCTGCTCGTGGAGTCGTATCGCCGCCACCCTGGTCAGTGGCGCGGGAGGAGACGGCGCGCGCTGCGCCGTAGCTTTGCGCTTGGGGCGATCGTTGGCGGGTATAGCGCCTTCCGCGTGGTGGGTTTCGGCAGCCCGAGCGGCCTCTTGATCGCCGTGCTCATCGCCGCCGTGATTGAAGCGGCGCTCACTCGGGCGGACGACGACAGCGTCTGAGGGTGTAGGATCGGGCAGCGCCCCGCTGGACGTTGGATCGAACCGGCGGCGCATGTAAGCATCGGTGTGTGAACATGAGCGCAACCAAACCCCCTTTTGCTGAATCTCTCGCCGCCCTCGGGTGGGGCGCCCCCCAGGAACAGCGCGACCGCAACGATCGACCGTCATACGTTGGTCCGGTCTCTTTCTCACAACTTCCGTGGGTTGAAGATGCGAGCGAGATCCAGCGCATGGGGGCAGACATCGCCATCGTCGGCGCACCCCTTGATGACGCTGTAACGCATCGACCAGGGACACGCTTTGGTCCACGCGCCATTCGTGAGGCGCAGTATCAGACAGGACTCCTGCACTCGCTGCAGGTTGGCGTTGACCCATTCCGCGTCCTCACCGCCGTTGATGCCGGCGATGCGGCGGTCGTGCCCGGCCGTGTTCAGCATGGTCACGGGGAGATCTACCGGAAGGTTCGTGAGGTTGCTGCGACCGGCGCCATCCCGATTGTGCTCGGCGGAGATCACTCCATCACCTGGCCAAATGCCACCGCGATCGCAGAGCTCCGTTGGCCAAAAAGCATCGGCATCCTGCACTTTGATGCGCATGCCGATACCTCACCAGACGGCTACGGCTCGCTCCACAGTCACGGCTCGCCGATGCGTCGCCTGATTGAATCAGGCGCTGTTCAGGGGAAGAACTTCGTTCAGGTTGGCCTGCGCGGCTACTTCCCAGATAGCGAGACGTTCGACTGGATGAAGGGGAAGGGGATGCGAACCCACTTCATGACCGAGATTGAAGAGCGCGGCGCTGAGGCGGTGATCCAGGATGCGATCGCCGAAGCGCTCGATGGGCCTGATGCGATCTGGATCAGCGTTGATATTGACGTGGTGGATCCTGGTCTTGCCCCAGGGACCGGAACGCCAGAGCCTGGCGGCATGCTGACGCGCGAGTTGCTCCGTGCGTTGCGACAGATCGCAGCGCGCGTTCCCATCGCTGGGATGGACATCCTTGAGGTGTCGCCTCCGTACGACTGGGCAGAGTCAACGGCGATGATCGCGAATCGCGCCGCGCTCGAAGTGATCAGTTCCCTTGCAAAGCGGAAGGCGGCGGGTGAGACGATTCGCTGGGAGCCGCGCCGCTGACCGCTGATCGCCGGCGTCGCCTCCTTGATGACGAAGGCGATCTCAACGCGGGTGGCGACGCTGATCTGGACTTCTGGCGTGCGACCGCCGCGACAACGAGTGGTCCAACGGTAGAACTTGGTTGCGGCGGAGGTCGCATTCTCGCTGCGATTGCCACCGCTGATCGTGCGCTCATCGGTCTTGATCTTGATGATGCCGCTCTCGGCCTTGCGCGCGAGCGTCTTCCAGGTGCAGAGTTGATTCAGGCGGATCTGCTCACCTGGACGCCACCAGAGACACTGCGGCACGGTGCGGGGCTCGTGATCGCCGGCGGCGATCTCCTCCCGCTCTTCACTGAAGCAGCAGATCTTGAACGGCTGTTTGCTCAGGCGGCGATGCTGCTCAGGCCAGACGGCGCCTTTGGAATTGATGCAACGCTGATTGACGCTGATTTACTCAGTGAGGCGGCGAGTGACTCCGCGTGGAGTGAAGACGTGCGCTGGATCAGTGAAGAGGTCGGCGAGGTGCGTCGCGAGAGCCGCCTCCTTCCAGATCTAGCAGGGCGTGCGGGCTGCGCGCAGCTTCAGGTTCGCCACTGGCACGCTGGCGACGTCACCCCTGATCAGCGCGACCCGTTTGCGATCCGCGCTTGGCGGCCAGCGGAACTTGAACGCATCGCCGAAGGGGTGGGCTTGCACCTCCATCAGCGCGGCTCCGCGGATCGTCTGCGCTGGCTGCTACGGTCTACGCATGTCTGACCCTCGACCGATCGGCTTCTTCGACTCCGGCGTTGGCGGCCTCACCGTCTTGCGAGAGGCGCAGCGACGCCTCCCCGGTGAGTCAACGATCTACATCGGTGACAGCGCGCGGCATCCGTATGGAACACGAAGTGACGCGGAGGTCATTGACTACGCGATGGAGCTCGCCGATGTGCTTGTGGCGCGCGATGTGAAGGCGATCGTGATCGCCTGTAATACGGCAACATCAGTTGCTCTTGCGCACCTGCGCCAGCGCTATCCAGCGATACCGTTCATTGGTGTGCTGCGACCTGGTGCGGCGGCGGCGGTGCTCGCCACGAGGACGGGGAGGATCGGCGTGATCGCAACGGAGGCGACGGTGCGCTCAGGTGCCTACTTCACGGCGATCAAGGATCAGAATCCGGCCGTGCAGGTGGAGGCGCGTGCCGCATCGGCGCTCGTTCCACTGATTGAGGCGGGCGACCTCTCATCAGCACAGCTGGTAGAGGCGGTGCGGAGCACGCTCGCCACCTTCAAGGAGCTTCCAGCTGCGGCAAAGATTGACACGCTGCTGCTCGGCTGCACGCACTTCCCGCTGATTCGCAACCTGATCGCCGCCGAACTTGGCGAGAGCATCGCTGTGGTTGATTCAGCCGCCGCCGCAGCAGCAATGCTGCAGGAGGTGATCTCGGTCAACCATCTTGATGCGCCAGGTTCAACGCGCGGTACCGCTGCGGATCCAGGCGCCGCTGGTCATAGCGCACCTGCTCGTGCCGAGGTGCTCCCAGTGCATCAACTCTTCACCACCGGTGCGGTTTCAGGATTCAGTGGGCTTGCCGATCGTCTCTTCGGCGATCGCGTGATGGAGGCGGAGCAGCTCAGCCTCAGCCGCTAGCGCTCCACTACGGGAGGAGTGGCAGCGTGGCGCGGACGATCGCTGCAGCATTCGCAGAGGCGAGCGCCAGATACTCGTCGAACGATGGGGCGGCAGCGCCGTCGCCCGCGTCGCTGACGCTGCGAATCACGATCCATGGTGTTCCAAACTGTTGCGCTACGTAGGCGATCGCCGCACCCTCCATCTCCACGAGATCGGCTCCTGTGCGCGTGGCGATCGCGTCGCGCGTTGCAGCGTCGTTCACGAACCAGTCACCAGTCGTGATGCGACCGCTACTGACGGCGAATCCGCGCGCTGTGCCAGCACTTTGTGCTGCCGCTGCGGCGATCTTCGTCATGGCGGGATCTGAGCGCAGGAGTGGATCGCCGTTGGACGGCCAGTCACTGCCGTAACCGAAGAGGGTGAAGCCCGATGCGCTCACCGCGGCGAAGTCGTGTTGCAACACTTCGGTGCTAATCACCACGTGGCCAATCTTGTGCCCGGCGTGAAGCGCGCCAGCGGAGCCGACAGAGATGATGCAGCGCGGTGAGAGTGCGCTCGCAGCGGCGACCGCTGTTGCGGCGGCAACCTTCCCCACGCCGCAGCGGAGGAGTGCGACCGCGGTTCCGTCGATCGTTCCAATTAGGAGGTCACCCTGGCCGATTCCAGGGAGGGTGTGCACCTGAAGTCCTGTTGCGATCGCTTCAAGGGCGGCGCGCTCTGCACTGAGGGCGGCGGCGATCAGGACTGGGGGCTGGGCTGTCATCTTACTCTTGTCATCTCGCTCTGGTTATCTCCCTCTTCTGGTAGCTCCAGTTCAACCACTGCAGAACGGAGGGGCCGTGGTTCGCGACCGGCGAGGAGATCCTCGGCGTCACGGAGGTCGGGGTCCTCCTCTTCGCCAGCGTCAGCTTCATCATCTGCTGAACCAGCCGCCCCCGTCGCCTCAAGGAGTGCCGTCTCGCCCTCCTCTACTGAGGCACGTACCGCCGCCTGAAGTCGGTGATCAAGTGCCGGGTAGAAGCCGTGACTTCGCTCAAGTTCAAGTGCGATCGCTTCAACGAGCGAATCTTCTTCGTATGACTCGATGATCCGTCCGCGCGCCTCCTCCACCATTGCCAGGAAGTCGTGCGGGGCGATGCGCTCCTCATGGGCGAGGGTGATCCCGAGCGCTACCTCGTCATCTGCCTCATGGAGCTCATAGAAGAACATGCGTGGGAGGCTAGCACCGCAGCGTCAACCTGTCGCCATCTGCTCGCTTGACGTGGCGTCGTCATCAAGGCGACACTCTCCTTATGAAGGCACGGATGCTTCGGGCGCTCCCTTCCACTGGTGATCGGCTTCGCGCTGGGGCTATTTTTTTGGTTGCGCTCATCTTTCTCATCGCACTCGCCCGGAGCCTGATCGGTGCGCTTCAGGCCAGCACGGAGATCAGCCGCTTACGCGATGAGAATGCTGCGCTTGCGCTGCGGGCGGAGGCGCTGACGGCGGAGCGGATCCTCCTTGACGATGCCGCATTCTTGGATCTAGTGGCGCGCGGCTACAACCTCGGTTCCCCAGTGGAGCGACCGTTTGTTCTTGCCGCAGACGCCTCTGAGCTCCCCGCCGATGCACCCGGCTCCGCTGAGCGCCGCCTTGGTGCCGCTACCCCGCAGCGCTCACCGATCGATGTCTGGTTGGAGATTCTCTTCGGCAGCTGAGCGCTATTTCTCTGGGTCCCCGAAGACGGTCCAGTGCCATGGCTTTACCGGCGCTCCAGTGAGTTCAATCGCCACATGCTTCACCTGGGTGTACTCCTCAAACGAGTAGTGGCTGA
>CALMIH010000029.1 GCA_937864085.1 uncultured Chloroflexota bacterium | reverse complement strand
ACATCACCGTTAGCATGGCCGAGCCGCCATGGCTCACCAGCGGCAGCGGCACGCCGCCCACCGGAATGGAGCCGGTCACCATCGCGACGTTCACGAAGGTGTACATGAACAGGTTCATACCGATGCCCAGGGCGAGCAGCCGCCCGTACTGATGCCGGCACCGCAATGAAGTCAGCATGGCGCCCAGGATCAGCAGCAGCAGCAGGAACAGCACGGCGAGCGCCACCGCAGCGGCGGTCGCGAGCGAGGCGAGCGCCACGGCGATCCTGCGCTCGCGTCGCACATCCACGCCAAGGTGCTGCGCCGCTTCGTCGCCGAGCAAGAATCCGGCGAGCGCACGACCGCGCAGTGCGAGGAGTGTGGTGGCGGCGATCAGCGGAAGTGCCGCCGCGGCGAGGCGTGGCCAGGTTGCGCCGTCCAAACCACCGAGCAGGAAGGAGAAGATCGCGCGCAGGTTCGCACCACTCGCGAGCATCACCAGTGAGAGCGCCGCAGCGAGAAGTGAGGCAACGGCGTAGCCGACCAAGAGCACGCTCGCGATCCGCTCCTCACCGGAGCCGATCCCCGCAACGCGCCAGACGAGCCCAACAGATGCGAGTGCGCCGATAAATGCGGCGAGCTGCACGCCGCCCAACTCCCACGCCACGCCACCGATCGGCAGCAGGATCGCGATTGCCGCACCGAGTGCCGCGCCGCTGCTCGTACCTAAAACGTACGGATCTGCAAGTGGGTTGCGCAGCAGCGATTGGAAGGCGCCCCCCGCAACGGCGAGCGCCGCGCCAACCAAGATCGCCGCGAGGATACGCGGGAGTCGCAGATCCATCACGATCGAGGTTGCGCCCGCACCTTGTGCCACCTCACCAACGCCGAAGATCTGGCGCGCAAGGATGCTGACCACATCACCGGGCGCGATCGCAACCGAGCCGAACCCGATCGCAAGCACCGCAACTCCACTCAGCAGCAGTGCGCCGCCAACGAGTAGTCGCGGAGAGGTCACGGCAGCGTGATCGCTGGGTTAATCGCCTGAATCAACGCCGCGAGTGCGCTCGCAAGTCGTGGTCCTGGAATGGTGATCAGATCGCCATCAACGCCGCGGATCGCTCCGCTCTTCACCGCAGGGATGCTCGACCAACCGGGTCGTGCCACCACCGCCTCTGGCGTAACGCCATATGCCGCATCGCCGAGCAGGATCACCTCTGGCGCAGCGGCGATCAGCGCCTCCAGTGAGATCTCATAGACGCCAGGGCTTCCGCTCGTGACTGGCGTGCCGCCAGCGAGCGTGATCAACTCCGCCGCGTAATCGTCCGGCGCAAGGCCATAGATCGCGGACGTGGCGTCAATCTCATAGAAGACGCTTGGACTCACAGATACATCAACGAGGCTCACGAGCGCCGTGATCTCACCCTCAATGCTCGCCACCAGATCTGCAGCTGGGAGGGTGGCGCCCGCCGCGTCACCGATCAGCTGAATTGTCTGCATCACGCCAATGATTGAGGTGGGGTTCAGCGTCACGATGGTCAGGTTCGCCGCGCGCAGTGCGCTGATCGCATCCTCTGGCGTAAACGGCGGAGCGGCAACGAAGACGAGATCTGGCTCCAGCGCCACGATCGCCTCAACATCAACCCCTGAATAGTTGGCAACCGTTGGAATGCTCTTCAGCGCATCAGGTGTGCAGGTGCACTCCGCCACGGCCACGACGCGATCGGCGAGGCCGAGCGCTGCGAGCGTCTCAAGGCTCGCTGGCGTGAGCGCAACGATCTTCTGCGGTTCGGCACTGATCGTGACGCTGTCGCCCACGTCATCAATCAGGGTACGCGGAAAGAGCGCCTCACTTGTTGGGGGGTTGTTCCCTGGGCTCTCCGTGCCACTTGTCGTGGGACTCGCTGCGGAGCCGCCGCAGCCAATAACTAGAACCGCCAGGAGAACTCCAGTAGCGAAAAGATGCGAGCGTACGAAAGCAGTCATGCTTCCTCCCTTGCCTCGAGGGCGAATAGCCTTCCTATGCCGCGTGTCCGGCGACCGGACTTATGTGAGCCGCGCCAGAGGAGCCGCTCCCAATAACCGTTGCGGGACAGTGCTGGAATCTCACCAGCTTCGCGTCCACGCGGCGTTGATTGCGGGATCCTAGCAGCCGCGCGTCAAGTGCGCTCCTGGCGATACGAGGGCGCTACACGCCGTCTGAGCTACACCTTGCTGCGGGGAGCCTTGTGCTGCTCGGCTGGGACTGGGCGCGCTAACCGCGCGCGAGCTTCTCGCCAATCGTGAGGAGCTCGTCGCGCAGTGCGGCGCTGGTCGCTTCGGCGTAGACGCGCACGAGTGGCTCGGTGCCACTGAAGCGCACCAGGAGCCAGCTCTCGTCTGAGGTGAAGAACTTCACGCCGTCCTTGGTGGTGAGCGGGACGGCGCGCACGCTGTGTGAACCGAGTGTGCTCGGTGGCGCGGCCACAAGCTGCGTCGCGAGTCGCTCCTTCACCGCGGGGTATTCGGCGCGTGGGATGTGTACGTCGATGCGCAGGTAGTGCGACTCGCCGCCGATCGACTGCACGTGGGCGAGCACCTCGCTCATGCTCTTGCGGCCGAGGGCGCGCTCACGGACGAGAAGGTCAAGGAGGAGGAGATCGGCGAAGATGCCGTCGCGCTCGGGGAGGTGCATCGCGAAGCCGTAGCCCCCCGACTCCTCGCCACCCATGGAGGCGCCCGTCTCAATCATCTTCGGCCCCACGTACTTGAAGCCGACCGGCGTCTCGAAGACCTCCACGCCATAGTGCGCGCCGAGTCGCTCCCCCATGGAGCTCTCGTTCACCGTCTTCACGATCGGTCGCAGGTCCTTCTTATGTTCGAGCATGTAATACGCGAGGAGTCCGAACGCCTGCAGCTGATGAATGAACTCTCCCTTCTCGGTGACGGCGCCCGCGCGATCCGCGTCGCCATCAAGCAGGAGGCCAAGGTCGTAACCGCCACCACGCATTGCATCCAAGACTGGATCAATATGCGGACGAATCGGTTCTGGATTTACGCCACCGAACCACGGATTCCGCTCGCTGCGCATCTCCGTGACGCGCAACTTCCCACCGGCGAGCAGCCTGCCGATCCAGCCGGCGCCCGCGCCGTAGACCGGGTCGACCATGATGCTGAGCGGTTGTGCGGCGAGTTGCGCAAGGTCAAGGTTGCGCTCAACAAACTTCTTGTAGCCAGGATACGGGTCGTAGCGTTCCACCAAGCCCGCCGCCTCAGCGTCCGCGAACGGTCGGCCGCTCAGCTCTGGCCCGCGCGTTGTCGCAATCTCCGTCTCAATGCGCTTCAGTAACTCTGGTCCTGCGGCGGCACCGGACGGCGCCTTCACCTTGAAGCCGTTATCCAGCCACGGGTTGTGGCTTGCGGTGATGACCACGCCCATCGCTGCACCGCGCTGCACCACTTCATACGACGCCATCTGCGTTGGCACGGCGGTGGTGGAATAGGCGACAGGGATGTTGTGGGCGAGCAGCATCTCAGCGGCGGTCACCGCAAAGTCTTCCGAGCCGAAACGGCGGTCATAGGCGATCACCACACCCTTCGCCGTTGCACCATCCTGCTCCACAACGCGTGCCACACCCTCTGCGAGGCGGCGAACGTTTTCAAAGGTGAACTCGTCGCCGATCTTGGCGCGCCAGCCATCGGTGCCGAAGAGGATCTTCGTTGGCTCGCCAGCGCCCATGATCAGCTCCTCTCGGCCGCAGCGGCGGCGCGAATCTCTGTATCGCTCATCAACTCAAGGTTCATGCGGATCACCGTGGACCCGGTGCGGATCTGCGCCGCACCCGTGGCATCAATCATGACCACTTTCCCGCTCGGCGTGGTGATGCTGATCGCACCGTTCGCATCCGCCTCGCCACTCGCGGTGAGGTGTGCGCGCAGCGCCTTCCAGTTGCCAATGTCGCTCCAGCCACACTCCAGAGCGAGCGTCCGCACCAGCCCCGCAGCGGCGGCAGGCTCCATCAGCAGCGTGTCAATTGAGACTGGCGTGATCGTTCCATAATCCGCGAGCCCAGCGAGCGTTGTGGCGGCAAACGTCTGCAGCGCGCTACGAAGCGCTGCACGGCGCCAAATAAATGTTCCAGCGTTCCAGCGCGCGCCGTTGCTGATCAGCTGCTGCGCTGTGGCGGCGTCGGGCTTCTCGGTGAATCGCGTCACGCGCTCCCGCTCCGCCACGATGTAGCCGAATCCCGTTGACGGATGTGTTGGTGTGACGCCGAGTGTCACCAGCGCGTTTGGCTCGCTTTGGGCCAGCGCGATCGCCGCAGCAAGTGCGCTGCGCCAGGCGTCTGGCTGGAGCACAGCGTGGTCGGCGGGGAGGACGAGCATCACCGCGTCGTCGGGACGATCGATGCGCTCTGCGGCGAGTGCAACGGCGGGACCGGTATTGCGACCAATCGGTTCGGTGATGATGTGGCTCTGCTCCAACGCTGGGAGTGATTCGCGCACCAGCGCCATCTGCGATGCGGCAACCACCACGTAGATGTCATCCAGAGGGATGAGCGGAAGGAGTCGATCAACGGTAGCGGCGAGGAGCGTCTTCCCACCAACAAGTGGGATGAAGGGCTTCGGGCGCTCGGGGCTGCTGAGCGGCCAGAGGCGCGTCCCTCCCCCGCCCGCCAAGATCACCGCGTACGGTCGCGTGCTCATTTGCTGCTTCTCATGTGGGCATCGTAGAGGGCGGGCCGAGCCGCGGCTAGGCGGTCGTGCAGTTAGGCGCTGCCGAAGATGCGACGCAGGAAGCGCGGCATGGAGATGCTGCTGCGACGGATCACGAGTCGCTCTTCGAACTCCGCCTTCACGCTGTAGCCGAGCGCCGCATAGGCGTGGATCGCCGCGCTGTTGTCACTGCGCACGTTGAGCACCACCTCGTCGCAGAACTCGAGCAGCCCCGCCGTCACCGCTGAGGTTGTCGCGCGCGCGTAACCGGCGCCGCGGAATTCGGATGCGGTGAGGACATTCCCCACCACCGCGATGCGCTCACGACGACCGATCACGTGCGTCCCCGCCGCCGCCACGAGTCGGCCGTTGCGATGAATGCCACGATAGAGCCCCTCCGCCACGGCGAGTGGCGGGAGCCATGCGGCGAATCCGAGCTGATAGAGACGATTCAGTGATGGCGCATCGGCGGGGACGAGCGGCGCAACGAGTGCCACCGCCTCGCCAACATACGGGGTGAACGCTGCACGATCAACGCCCATGCGCAGCATCGGGTTGATCTTCTCCGTCTCGTACTGAAGGTCGAGAATCGGGTCGCCGCCGATCGGCGTGGGGACCCAGGCGGCGCGCGGCTTGATGCCGTGCGTCAGGATCGCCGCAACACCAGCGGGTTCGCCGTAGAGGTGAAGCGGCTGCGGCGCCCAGCCCGAATACTCCATGCCGAGGGCAATATGTTCGCTCCCACGACGCGCCACGTAGCAGCGTGTCCGCGGAAACTCACCGTCATCAAGGTCACAGAGTGCGTGCGCGGTGATCCAGCGATCGCCGCTGATCAGCGAGCGGACCAGCTCACGATCTCGCGTCGCCGCAACTTCAATTGGCAGCTCAGCCATAACGTCCTTAGATGCGCTCTGCAACGCCCGCGGCGAGGATCTCGTAGCGCGGCGCGCGCACCGTCACCCCCGCAGCAACGCTACGTGCCGCAACGCTCCCACCAGCGGCGGCGTGCAGTTCAGTCCCCTCCGCTTCGGCGATCCTGCGCGCAAGTGCAGCGGTATCTGGCGACGCTGCCGAGGCTGCGCTGGGCGTTGCTACGAGCAGGATTGGGATCTTGCGCGCCGCCGCGGCGGCGGCGAGTGCCACGCCACCAGCGAGCAGCACCGCACTTCCGTCTGCAGCAACCGCGTCGCTCGCGAGCAGTAGTGCACACGCCTCGCCTCGCGCGATCGCAAGTATGAGCTGTGCCTCGCTCATCAGTTCTGCTGGGAGGTTGATACGCACCGCGTCCGCCGCGTCGATTCCACCGAGTCGCGTCACACCGCGCGGATCAACGCTCGGACCTTCGGCGATCAAGATCCGCGCAACACCAGCGCGTCGTAGCCCTTCATGTCCTGGCGCGTTGTCCCCCCAGAAGGTTGCGCCAAGTCCCGGCCCCGTGGCAATCGTTGCACCCTTACTGTTGCATCGCGCAAGTGCCGCCGCGATGTGCTCCGCCTGCGCGGCGCGCGCAACGATCTGTGCCGTAGCGTGCGCCGCAACCAGTTGACCGAGTGAGCCAGGTGCGGCGGCGAGGAGTGTACTCACCTCGTCGCGCAGTGCGTCGGAGAGCGGTGCGGCGTTGCGCAGCGCGGCGCCGGCGGCCTGGATGCGTGCCGGACGGGCAGGCGCGTCGCTCGCATCTTCTGCGGCGAGTGAGAGGCCCGCGGCGAGTGCGCGGATCGGACCCGGCGCCATCACGCATGCGGCGAGTGCGGCGGCGAGTGCGCCAGGAGTATCGGCACGACGCTCAAGGATCTGCGCGGGGAGGGCACGAACATCGAGCAGGATCAGGCCCTGCGCATCGTCGCGCACTGGTGAGGCGAATGCTGCAGCGGGAGTCTCCTCGCTGAGTGGCACAAGTCCTGCGTCGAGTGGGAGGTCGAGCGCCGCCTCCGCCGCGCGCCGTTGCGGCTGTGGCGCGTCGTCTACAAGGTCGGCGAGCGGATCGGCGATCCGCAGGTCATCAGCGAGCTCTCCCGCCTCACGACGAATGGCACCAACAACGCCAAGCAGCGAGCTTGCAGACTTCACACCATCCTTTGCGATCTGGCGCAGGAAGTCGCGGCGGTCTGCGGGCTGGCTTCTGCTGGACGGTTCCTTCTCGGGCGTGTCGCCCATCGTCAGTTAGAAGGGGATGATCGCCGAGACGATCCCGTCGGGGAGACGGGCGCGACCGCCGAGCGCAGGGAGTTCGGCGAGGAAGCTGATCCCAACCACCTGCGCACCGAGCTGTTCAACGAGTCGGATGGTGCCAGCAACGGTGCCGCCAGTGGCGAGCACGTCGTCAACGATCACCACGCGCTGGCCAGGGGTTAGTGCGTCGCGGTGAAGCTCAAGGACGTTCTTCCCGTATTCAAGTTCGTACTCCACGGTGATCGTTTCGCCAGGGAGCTTGCCGAGCTTGCGCACTGGGACAAAGCCAATGTTGAGCGCGTGGGCGATCGGTGCACCAAAGATGAAGCCACGGGATTCGATGCCGACAATGACGTCAGGCTTCTGAGCGCGGATCGGCGCCATCATCGCCTCGATCGCGGCACTGAACGCCTCGCCGTCTTGCAGCAGGGTGGTGATGTCACGGAAGACGATCCCTGGCTTCGGGAAGTCAGGGATCGTTCGAACCTTGGAGGCGAGCTGTTCTGGGTTCACGTGCGGAAGTTTACGCGAGAGGGGCGGCGGACGTGGCGGCCGCCTCCAGTCGCCGTGCCTCCACGGCGAGCGCCCCCACGATCTCCACCGCGAGGCGCCAGATGCGCTCTGGGCTCGCTGCGGCGGCAGAGCGGAGTCCCCCCTGCTGGAAGCTGAGCTCCCCCCGTGGTCGATCGGCGAGGACGCGCTCCGCAACGCCACGCGGCAGGTCACCGAATCGAATCACCAAGCGACCCTCATCGCGCACGATCGACGCGATCCCCGCATCGCTCGCATCGGCGCGAAGTTGCGCCACCTCAATGAGTCGCTGCGCTGGCGCTGGCGCCTCTCCGAATCGATCGCGCATCTCGTCTGCGATAGACACGATTGACTTCTCACTCTGCGCCGCGCCGAGTCGGCGATAGAGATCGAGTCGCTGCCCCTCATCCTCCACATAGCTGTTCGGTAGGTGCGCCGTGACTGGTAGGTCGAGGATCGCCGTACTGCGCTTGCGCACCGCTGGGCGACCTTCGCGCTCGGCGCGCTTCACCTCAACCGATTCGGCGAGCAGTTGCGAGTAGAGATCGAACCCGACCGCCGCGATGTGCCCCGACTGTTCGCCACCGAGCAGATCACCAGCACCACGAATCTCAAGATCGGCGAGCGCCAACTGGAAGCCGGCGCCAAGGTGTGCCGCGTCAAAGATCGCCTTCAGTCGCTTCCGTGCAATCTCGCTCAGCGCATCCTCCTGGCGATAGAGGAGGTAGCACCAGGCGCGGCGACTGCTTCGCCCAACGCGGCCGCGCAACTGGTAGAGCTGCGCCAGGCCGAGCTTATCGGCGCGGTCAACAACGATCGTGTTCGCATTCGGAATGTCCAGACCGGACTCAATGATGGTGGTGCAGACAAGGATGTCCACCTCGCCGCGGACAAACTCGCCCATCACGCGCTCGAGCTTGCGATCCTCCATCTGTCCGTGACCCACGGTAATCCGTGCATCAGGCAGCAGGCCGCGCAGCTGTTCCGCCGCCGCCTCAATTGACTCCACACGATTGTGGACGTAGTACGACTGACCGCCGCGCTCCAACTCTCGCGCGAGCGCATCGCGCACCAGTTCAAGGCTCGCCTCCGCAACTCGGGTTGCCACAGGGTGGCGGTCCTCTGGTGGCGTCTCAATGGTGGAGAGGTCGCGAATGCCGGAGAGGGCCAAGTTCAGCGTGCGCGGGATCGGCGTGGCGGTGAGCGTCATCACGTCGAGCTCAGCACGGATTGACTTCAGCCGCTCCTTGGCCGCAACGCCGAAGCGATGCTCTTCGTCAACGACCAAGAGACCGAGTCGGCTAAACGAGACATCCTTTGATAGAAGTCGATGCGTGGCGACCACAAGGTCCACGCTCCCATCATTGAGGCCCGCCACCACCTCGGCCTGCTTTGCCGACGAGATGCTGCGCGAGAGGAGTTCGAGTCGGAATGGATATGCCGCGAGACGGCGACGGAAAGTTTCAATGTGCTGCAGCGCCAAGATGGTGGTGGGGACGAGAAGCGCCACCTGGCGACCAACCTCTAGCGCGGCGAAGGCGGCGCGCAGCGCCACCTCGGTCTTCCCGTAGCCAACGTCGCCCACGATGACGCGATCCATCGGCCGCGCGCGCGCAAGGTCGCCCTTGGTCGCCTCGATCGCGGCGAGCTGATCTGGCGTCTCACGGAAGGGGAAGGCCGCCTCGAATTCGATCAGCCACGGTGAGTCGCCCTGGATCGGCGGACGGTGCGCGAGCTCGCGTGCCGCATAGATGCGCAACAACTCATCGGCAAGATCGTCCGCTGCACTCTTGGCGCGATCCTTCGCGCGTCGCCACTCGCCGCCGCCAAGTCGACTGAGCGCCGGATCCTCTGCGCCCGTGTAGCGCGCAATTCTGCCGAGCTGTTCAGTTGGCACGAAGACGCGATCGCCCCCGCCGTACTCAATCTCCAAGTAGTCACGCTCGTCACCTTCGCCGCCACGGCGCACCATGCGCAGGAATCGTCCGAGTCCGTGATCGATATGCACCAGTAGGTCGCCTGGCGTCAGCCGCTCCGCCGCCTCACGCGTGATCCCGCGGCGGTGCACCGCCACGCGGCGGACACGCGTTGCGCCGAAGAGTTCGCGATCGGTAATCACGGTGAGCGCATCCACACCGCCTTGGAAGCCACCATCGAGTCCGCCGTGGAGGAGCGTGATGCTCCCAGGCTTTGGATCGCGTGGGATTGACTCACTCACCGGTGTTGCAGCGCCAGCTTCGGCGAGCAGTTCGGCGAGTCGTGCCGCCTGCTCCGAGATGATCACCACGCGCGCGCCGTCGCGGCGCCACCCCTCTACCGCCTCGCCCATGGCGCGCGTGCGGCCGGCGGGGACCAGCGGGTCGTGCCAGGAGAAGGGATCGCTCGGCGTGCTCTTGGTCATGCGCCCCGCTTCCGAACTCCAGGTGAGTTCGAGCCGCGCAGCACCGCTAGATGAGAGTGCGGAGATACTGAGTGCTGGTGGCGGAATTGGCGCCGGCCATGACGGCGGCAGGATGCGCGTGGTGCGCAAGACATCGAATCGTTCCGCGCTCTGGCGTGCCAGCGACTCTGCAGTGGTGACGAGTTCGCTCGGTTCATCAAGGATTACGAGCGCATCGCCAAATGCGTCGATCGGTCGCGTTGGTGCAATGAGTGGCGCCCAGATCTCCAGCCCATCGCCGCGATCCGGCTGATCGGCT
>CALMIH010000028.1 GCA_937864085.1 uncultured Chloroflexota bacterium | reverse complement strand
CGAGATCCCGTGCAATCGCACGAATATAGGTTCCCGAGCTCACATCAAGCAGCGCGCCCATCAGCGGCTCCTCCGGATGGCTCTCATCCCACATAGTGATCTCAAAGCGCGTGACCTCAACGGCACGGGGTGCAAGCTCCACGATCTCCCCTGCGCGCGCGCGCTCATAGGCGCGCACACCGTCCGTGCGCTTCGCTGAGTGGCTCGGGGGCACCTGTTCAAGCGCACCACGGAAGCGTGGGAGCAGCGCTTCAACACGTTCTCGAGTTGCAGCGGGACCGCTGCTCAGGATCTTCTCTCCATCGAGATCATCTGTAGTTGTTGCGCCACCAAACGAGAATGTCGCTTCATACCGCTTTGCACCACCCTGATGGAGCGCGGCGAGCCGCGTAGCGCGCCCTAAGACCAAGACGAGAAGGCCGGTTGCAAATGGATCAAGCGTGCCACCGTGACCAATGCGTGGCTGGCCGGCGAGTCGGCGCACCTTTGCGACAACATCGTGGCTCGTTGGCCCGTTCGACTTATCAACGAGCAGGATGCCATCAATCCCTGGGGTGCTCGGGCGTCGCCGTGCCACGACTCAGCTCGCTTCGCCGCGCTCCGCGCGAAGTGAAGTGACACATCGCAAGACGGCCGCAACCGCAGCATCGAGTGGGCTCGGGATGCTCGCCCCTGCGGCACGGGCGTGACCGCCACCAGAGAAGGCGGCGGCGATCGCCGTTGCGTCGAGACCGCTCTCTTTTGTGCGAATAGATAGACGCGTCTCGCTCGCACTCTCCTCCTTGAAGAAGAGGGCAACGTCTGCTTCATTGATTTGAGCCAGCGTGTCCACGATCCCTTCGCTCTCCTCTACCGTCGCCCCAGAGGCGGCGAGATCTGAGCGGAGCATCGCCGCCCAGACGGTCTTCCCGTTATCTGCACGCTCCACCCGGTCAAGCACGCGGGCATGAAGCTGCACCTGCGTGAAGGGCTTGGCGCGATAGAGACGGCGGGAGATCTCGCTGATTGGTGCCCCTGCGGCGAGGAGGAGCCCAGCAACCTGGAGCGTTCGAGGGGTGGTGTTGTTGTGCTGGAAGGTGGCGGTATCCATGATCACCCCCGTCGCGAGCGTGGTTGCCAGTGCCCCACCGTCAACCGAGAGATCGGCCTCAAGTGCAACGCCGATCAGCGAAACCATCTCGCAGGTCGCCGCCGCCTTCGGGTCGATCCACTCAAGCGGGCTCGCGCTGGTGTTAGAGACGTGGTGATCAATCGTTGCGCGCTGCACGCTAGATGGCAGCTCCTGGACTAGAGCCCCAACACTCCCAGCCCGCCTGGTATCCCCACAGTCAACAAGGATCACCGCGTCTGGGGTCCAGTCCGGTGGGCTGAGCAACACGACTACGGCGTTGAGGTGTTCGACACGTCCTACGCCGAGGAGGCGGGCATCAAG
>CALMIH010000027.1 GCA_937864085.1 uncultured Chloroflexota bacterium | reverse complement strand
CGCCAACACGCGAGCTAGCCGTGCAGATCTCCGAAAGCTGCACCACCTACGGCAAATACCTGCCGCTCCGCAGCGGCGTCGTCTACGGCGGCGTGCCGATGCCACCACAGCAAAAGATGCTCCTCGCCGGCGTAGAGATCCTTATTGCGACGCCGGGCCGACTCCTTGACCACGCCGGCTCTAAGACGGTGAACCTCTCGCAGGTTTCTATCTTGATCCTGGATGAAGCAGATCGTATGCTCGACATGGGTTTCATGCCCGACCTGAAGCGCATCCTTGCGCTGATCCCGAAGAAACGACAGAGCCTCCTCTTCTCCGCAACCTTCTCCGAGCCGATCCGCGCACTCGCCCACGACTTCCTTCACGACCCAGTGACGGTGGAGGTTGCGCGACGCAACCAGACCGCTGAGAACGTGCGCCAGGTGATCATGCCAGTGGATGATCGCCGCCGCCGCGCGCTACTGAGCGACCTACTGAAAACGCGCAACTGGGATCAGACGCTCGTCTTCGTAAATAGAAAAGTTGAGGCGAATCGCTTGGGCGACTTCCTCCACCGTGACGGACATAACGTGGTGGAGATTCATGGCGACAAGGACCAGAAGCAGCGCAACCGAGCGCTCGCCGCATTCAAGGCGGGTGAGGCACGCGTGATGGTGGCAACGGATGTTGCCGCACGCGGTCTTGACATTGAGGCGCTCCCCGCCGTGATCAATTACGAGCTCCCCTTCGATCCAGAAGACTACGTGCACCGCATCGGTCGCACCGGTCGTGCTGGCGCACTCGGTGAAGCGATCAGCTTCGTTGCACCAAACGAGATGGAGAAGCTGACACTCGTCCGCAAGTTGACCAAGGCGGCACTCGCGATTGAGATCCCGGTTGGCTACGAACCGATTCTGCTCGACTTCCCGCGCGATCTGATCGCCAAGGCGCAGATGGTGCGCCTGCAGCGAGGCCGCCGCTAAGCGCTACTCCTCGCCGGCGCGTTACGCCAGGCTCGGCTCCATTCGCCGCAGCAGTTCCATGATGCGCAGCTCCAGATCGTCGCGCACTTCGCGATACACCTCCAGTTGCTGCTCTTCACTCCCCGTCGCCTTCGACGGATCTGAAAGCGACCAGTGCTCACGGGCGCCAGCGTTCGGGAAGGTTGGGCAGGCGTCATTCGCCGCGTCGCAGACGGTGATCACGTAATCAAACTGCTGGTCAATAAAGCGCTCCATCGTCTTGCTTGTCTGCGCCGACGCGTCAATCCCAATCTCCTCAAGCGCCTTCAGCGCAAGCGGACGCACAAGTGTCTTCTCTGTGCCAGCACTCTCCACCTCCACGCGCCCGCGGGAGCGTGAACGCAGTAGCGCCTCGGCCATCTGCGAGCGAGCCGAGTTATGCGTGCAGAGGAATAGGACACGCGGCGCTGCCATGAGGCACAGGATAGCGCCGAAAGGTTAACGGCAGATCGGCGATACTTGGCAGATGAGAACAGCACTTCGGCGGCTCCTCCAGGGGCTCCTCGTCCTCGCCCTGATTCCGTTCCTGCTGGATGTGCCGGCGGGGGCGGACGCCAGCGCCGAATCACTCCTTGCCACTGGCGCTGCGCCGAGCGCACGAGTTGTCACCGTCGAAGGGCGGCGCACCATCATTGCAGAGGCTGGCTCGGCGGTAGATCCGACGCTCGTCCTGATCCACGGATTTGGCGGGAGCACCTTCGGCTGGCGGCACGTCGTGGAGCCGCTCGCGGCGAGTGGCTGGCACGTGGTCGCGCTTGACCTACCGGGGTTCGGACTCGCTGAGAAGGGCTGGGGGCAGGCGTACGACCATAAATCGCAGGCGGCGTTCGTCCTCTCCGTGATGGACCAGCTAAACATCAGCAATGCAGTGATCGCCGGGCACAGCATGGGCGGGAACGTGGTCTCATGGGTCGCCGCACTCGCACCAGAGCGCGTACGGGGGCTCGCACT
>CALMIH010000026.1 GCA_937864085.1 uncultured Chloroflexota bacterium | reverse complement strand
GTTGGGTGTCGGCTCGATGTTCGTGGCACGGGGCGAAGCGACGGCATTGCAGCGGACGAATACACCGAAGATGAGACGGTTGACATGCTGGAAGTGATTGCATGGCTCCGCACGCAGCCATGGTCGAATGGGCGCGTCGCGGCATGGGGCTGGTCGTACGGTGGCTTCACGTCACTGATGGCGGCGGCACGGCGCCCTGAAGGGCTGGTCGCGATCGTGCCCTGCTACGCCAGCGACGATCGGTGGGAGGACGACGTGCACCAGACCGGCGGCATGCGCACCGCCAGCGAACAGTTCGGCTACGCCGCCTCCATGATCGGCATGAATGCAATGCCTGGCGGTATTGAACTCGAGCGAGCAGGTTGGATGGAGGGATGGCGCCGCCGGCTTGAGGAGACGCCGCCTTGGACGCTCGGGTGGTTGCGTCATGGTCGACCAAGCGAGTGGCGCCACAACTCGGTGCGCTTCGCGCCGCCAATCCAAATTCCCATGTTGCAGATTGCCGGCTGGTGCGATGGCTATCCGAATCCCGCCTGGCGACTACAGGAATCCGCGCCACCTGGCGTGGAGCGTCGCCTCCTCTGCGGGCCGTGGGTTCATCTCTCGCCAGAGACGGGCTATCCCGGACCAGGCGCCGCCTGGTTGCCGCTCACGCTCGCTTGGCTCGATCGATTCTGTGCGCCACCTGCAGCAGAAGAATCGGCAACGGACGTGGAACGAGCGGCCGCCGCGGATCCTGCGCAGTCGATCCTCTGGTATCTCCCGAGCACACGCCCACCGGCGCGATTCCCGGCCGAGTGGCCGGGTGAGTGGATCGCTGACTCGGTCAGCCCTTCGCTGCGGGTGATTGAGCGTGCACTCTTCTTGCTGCCTGGTGGCGTCGCGACATTTGAAGTGCCTGCGCCTGCGCCTGCGCTGGGTGACGGTGGCGCCTCTTCTGACCGTCATGCACCCGCCGTTATTCACAATGTGCCCTCAATTGGCGCAGCTGGACCACTCTGCTTCGGTGGCGGATCACCGCCGATCGGACTCGCTGAAGATCTTCGGGGTGACGTGACGAACTTAGATGTCGTGGCCGCAGCGTCGGTCACTCCAGAACGTGCCGCAATGTGGAGCAGTGCACCGCTCAGCGAGGAGTTGCTGATCTGTGGCCGGCCAAGGCTGCGCATCCTTGTCACGCCAGATGGGAGCGAGGGGGCGATCGTTGCACGTCTCGGCGATCAGGCACCAGATGGTGCGATCACGATGGTGACGCAGGGGATCTTGAACCTCGCGTACCGCAGCGGTGAGGGACCGGTGGCGCTTGCGCGAGGGGAACCCGTTGAGGTCACGATTGATCTCCGCGTCATCGCGCACGCGTTCGCAGCGGGGCACCGTATC
>CALMIH010000025.1 GCA_937864085.1 uncultured Chloroflexota bacterium | reverse complement strand
CCCGTTCGACTCCAAGCCAACCCCCTCAATGAGCGGCGACTTCACGCCGGTCGCCCCAACGTTGATCCCTGCTGACGGCCTCGCCACAGATCACGGCCTCGGCGCTGCGGACGCCCCAGTGGTGCTCACCGTCTGGACCGACTATCAGTGCCCGATCTGCGGCGCGTGGGCAAATGGCGCAGAGCCATCCCTTTATGAGCGCTACGTCACCGAAGGGAAGCTGCGCATCGAACACCGCCACTACTCATTCCTCGGCGAAGAGTCATTCACCGCAGCGGTTGGTGCGGAGTGCGCCGCCGATCAAGATCTCTTCTGGAACTTCCATTCGCACCTTTACGCAAATCAGAGTGGCGAGAACGGAGGTGCGTTCAGCGCCGAGCGACTACGAAAGATTGCTGAAGCGTCAGGAGTAGACCTCACCGCCTGGGACAGTTGCATCGCGGATCCTGCGGTACGCGCAGGGGTAGAGGCAGATGCAGAAGAGGCCAAGTCACTTGGCATCACCGGCACACCAACGTTGATCCTTGGCGACTGGATGGACTCAGGAATTCCAGCGCCTGAGGATCTCTACGCACGCATCGACGCTGCGCTAGGGAAATAACTCGTGTCGCGGGCGCACCGCATCGGCATCGCTATTTCTGTAGTTGGCGTCCTAATCTCCGCGTTCATCCTTGGAGAAAAGATTGGAATCTTCCCTGAAGTGTGCGGCCCTGCATGGGGTCCGTTCGGCGGCTGTAAAACGGTAGAGGCATCACAGTGGTCAAGTATTGGTCCAATTCCAATTGCCGCGATCGGTCTTGTTGGATCCCTTCTCTTAGTCGCTGCCGCATATCTGCACGCGCGCACGAAGCGCGAAGAGGCGCTCGCAATCTGGCTCCTTGCTGGGATCGCCGGTTCTGCAATAGAGATTGCGCTGATCCTCATCCAGGCGCTCCTCATCGGCGAATGGTGCGGCAAGTGCTTACTGTACGGGGCTACGGTACTGATTGGTGCAGCGGCTGCGATCAGTGCAAGTCTCTCGTACGCTCGCTCAACACGCGCGTAGCCTTTGCGA
Organism: uncultured Chloroflexota bacterium; assembly: GCA_937864085.1. Taxonomy (GTDB): domain Bacteria; phylum Chloroflexota; class Limnocylindria; order Limnocylindrales; family Limnocylindraceae; genus Limnocylindrus. Next base: position 1,700 of record CALMIH010000025.1, on the reverse strand, counting down.
TCGGTCGTTCGCTCAATTTAATCAACTCCTCTGGCGGTGTAATCTCCATCTCCCGAAGTACCTTGACCGCACGCTTCGCTGCGCGGCGAGCACTGGTCATTGCACCATCTTCCGCCAAGAGCATGGCGAGGCTCTCAAGTAAGCCGCCATCTTCAGGGTCGATGCGCGACGCTCGTGCCGCCAGGTTGATGGCGCGATCGTAGTCTCCTGCAGCGTGCGCAGTGGCAACGGCACGCTCAATGACGGCGAGCAGCCCAACCTCGAGTGTGCTGCGATATCGCTCAACCCACGGCTCAAATGGCAGTTCGGCTCCGAACGGACCGTGGTAGTTATCAAGCAGATCTTCAAGCTCCTCAGCCCGCGGACGCACACGGATCTTGTTGAGCCGCGCGCTAAGTCGCGCCGAATCGAAGCGCACCAACTCTGGGTTCATTGAGACGACCTCTGCCTCATGCCGGATGTATGGCGTCGCACCGCCTTCTGGTGCTGATTCGTAGTCAGGGTCGATCGCTCGCCGCAGATGATAGATCGCCTGATTCAGCGAATTAAGTCCAGCCTGCGGATCTGCGTCTGGCCAAAGCGCGTCAATCGCCTCTTCGCGTGTTGCCGTGTGACGTGGACGCGTTCCGAGGTAGATCAGGAGGGCGAGCGAGCGCGGTCGAATGGAAGAGCCCGCAATCGTGCGGCCATTCGCCTCTACATAGAGCGGGCCGAGATCGTGAATTTGGACACACTCTTCGGCCTGCAAGAGTCGCTGCACCACATACGTTGGCGGTTCGTTCGGCGATGCCGTTTGGCCGAACACTGCGCACGGCAGGTTGAGCGCTGTCGCGATCATCTCCGGGATAGACCAGAGGTCGCCGCCGAGTTCATCGTGCGAGGCGGGCGCAATGAGGAGGCCCTCCCCCCAGAGTGACTGCAGCAGGCTCGTATCGGCGTTGTCTCCGTCAACCTGCGTAAGTCGCCGTAAAAGCGGCGCACTACCTGCCACAACATCGCGGCGGATGAAATCGTTCAAGTCGCCTTGCATTGAGACATCTGACTCACGCGCGAGCCAGGCGGCAAGCATGCCGCCATTGCCAGCTGCGGCACGTCGCGCCTCTTCCAGCCTGGTAGGCGTGCCACTCCACCCGCGCGCCTCCGCAATCTGCCGCGTCTGCTGCGGAGAGATTCGTAGTGCCTGTGCGCCAATCTCAAGGACGCCACGCTTGCTCCTTGCCGTTGCTAGTCGCAGAGTTGCGCTGTGCCGTCCGATCAGAATCACGCGTGACGTGTCTGGCCCTCGTTCAGCGATTAAGCGCAGGAAGGCGAGCCCATCTGGATCGGTGGCGATCGCGTCTGCATCGTCAATAACGAGCGTAAGTTCGGCGTGTGGCATTGCAAGGTCGACACTGAGTGCAGTTGCGCAGGCGAGATGCGGCTGACCACGACGTACCGCGCGGCTCAGTCGCGGCAGCCACGCCCCCGCATCCTCATCCGCCGCAAGCACAAGCGCATCTGCCAGTCCGCGCGCAGCACGGATCCATCGCGTTGGGCTACCTGAACGTGTGCTCCACGACGCTACTGAACTGCTCTTTCCGTATCCTGCACTCCCCGCGATCATCGCGAGACCGCCAACCTCAAGTCGATCAAGCTCGCGCTCTAGACGCGGACGCTCCGCACTGATCCTTACTCCCTTACGCATCACTACCCCTCCCCAA
>CALMIH010000024.1 GCA_937864085.1 uncultured Chloroflexota bacterium | reverse complement strand
ATCCGCGCTTTGTGCCAGCGATCTTTGACGCGGCACTCGAGGCGGGCGTCCATTACATCGACATGGCGACCAGCCTCTCGGTGCCAGACAAGGAGAATCCGAACACGGTGCCAGGCGAGATGCTCGGCGCCTATCAGGTGGCGAAGAACGGCCTCTGGGAGGCGAAGGGGAAGGTCGCGCTGATCGGCATGGGGATGGACCCTGGCCTCTCCAACATCTTCGCGGCGTACGCCAAGAAGTGGACCGTTGATGAGATTAGTGCCGTCCATATTCGTGACGGCGGCGATCTGCGCATTGAGGGCTACCCGTTCGCCACGGTCTTCAGCCTCTGGACCGTCATTGAGGAGTGCTTGAACCCACCGATCGTCTGGCGCAACGGAAAGATTGAGGCGCGCGCGCCGTTCAGCGAGCCAGAGGACTTCGTCTTCCCTGAAGGCGTTGGTCCGGTCATGTGCGTCAACGTGGAGCACGAAGAGATCGTGCAGCTGCCGCGCAATATGAAGGCCGACCTCATCACCTTCAAGTACGCGCTCGGCGCCGACTTCATTGAGACGCTGCAACTGCTGCACCGCCTCGGTCTTGACGGGAAGGAGCCGATCAACGTGAAGGGGACGAAGGTTGCACCACGCGACGTGATCGGTGCCCTCTCGCCAGATCCGTCAACGCTCGGCAAGAACATGGTGGGACGCGCAATCGTTGGCGCGCTCGTCAGCGGTACCAAGGATGGTCGACCACGCGAGACCTTCCACTACCAGGTCTGCGATGCGGCGGAGACGATGGGCCGCTACAACCTCCAGCCAGTCGCCTGGCAGACCGGCGTCATGCCGATCATGGCGATGGAGCTCATTGCTGAAGGTGTCTGGGGTGGCGCTGGCGTGAAGTCGCCTGATGCGTTCGATCCGGATCCGTTCCTGGATATCTGCGAGGACTACGACGTGACGGTGAAGCTTGAGCATCGCCTCCCTGGCCGCTCAATTCTTCCGGCAACCGAGCAGCCACCTGTCGGCGCAAAGTCGGTCACCGTCAAGGGATCGTCAACGCCAACCGACTCAGCCTACTCGGCAGCAGCAACCGCGGCGCTCTCAGCACCTGGTGCGGCTCCAGAGCCAGACGACCGACCGGCACGACCGCCGCGCTGACGCAAGCGCCGCTAACGCGGTGCTGATGCGGCGTTACTCTGCCGCGCGGATCAGTCGTTCAAGAAGTGGGATCGGCGGCGTGCCGTGCTGCAACATGGCGCGTAGATGCGCCGGTCGACTGAAGCCTTCGGTCGCTGCTCGATTTCCTGGTAAGCCTGCGCGCTGAGCCGGCGCGCCACTGACGGCGGCGCGAGCGCGATCCTCCAACTCCCAGCAGCCAACGGAGCCGATGAAATACGTTGGGAGCTGCGTTGCGGTGAGCCGCGCGCGCAGATACTTCGCCTTCGCCTCCGACTCCTCCTGCCAGGTCTCCCCCACCATCAGGTGCATCGCCCAGGCCTCATCGCGACCCTCGGCGTGAATCCCAACATCTAGCAGCGCGTTAGTGATGCATCGCAGGTAAAACTTCCAGTGGACGAGCTCGAGCGCCTTGTCGCCGTCACCGAACCCTTCGTCCAGCATCACCTGCGTCACGTAGACCGCCCACCCTTCGGCAAAGACGCCAGAACCGAACGCAGCGCGGAGCGGTCGCTTCGTCTCATTCGCGGCGGCGAGTTGCAGGTAGTGCCCAGGGATCGCTTCGTGAATCGCGAGGAGGGCCAACATGCGGTCGTTGTCTTCGCGCAGCATCGATTCAACCTGCTCTGGCGTGGCGTCATCTGGCGGTGGCGTCACATAAAAGAAGCTCGTCTCCCCCTTATCTAACGGGCCTGGAGAATCCAGAAAGGCGCCGCCGTAGGCGCGCAAGAAGCGCGGCGTCCAGGTGATCTGCAACGGCTCCTTCGGTAGGTCAATGAGACCCGTGCGCCTCACAAACGCCTCGCAGCGCGCCGTCTCCTCGCGGCAGCGATCGAGTAGATCCGCGGCGGCGCTGTGTTCGCCACCGATCGCATGCAGGACGCGCGCCACCAACTCGTGCGGCTTCTCCGCGAGTGTTGCAGCCTCATCGCCAATCCATTGCGGTGCAATCTCGCGCGCAATGCTGATTATGCGTTCGCGCACGGCGGTGAACTCCACCTCTGCGGCGGCACGAACCGCGGCGCGATCATGCGACCCGAAGAGGGTGTGCCGCAGCGCGCGATCATAGAGATGCGCGCCGTAGCTCCCTTCGCCTTCGCTGCGCGGTAGGACCTCCGTGCGGAGTCTCTCAGTGAAACGGTCTGCCGCAGCGCGCGCCACATCTGCCGCAGCGCGAAGTGACGGGCCGTAGACCTCAACACCCATCTCGGCGAGTTCGGCGATCCCCGCCGCCTGAGCAATCGCCGTCTCGGTGTGGAGTCGGCTCACCGGACGCGCCGGGAGTTGCAGCGTGCCGCTCGGCGCGGTGCTTCCGCGAGTGCCTCCAGCCACACGCGGCGCGCCATCATCAGTGGAGACACTCATCGAAGGGACGCCAACGAGCGCATCGATCGAGGCATCAAGGAACTGCGGCAACGAGGTCAGTCGCGCTGCCAGATCATTCGCGCGCTGCTCACTACTGCCGAAGGTGCGCGCGATTAGCGGAAAGAGGCCGCCACCTACGGTGCTCACCGTGTTCAACGGATCCCATGCGGTTGGTCGCACCTCAACGCGCTCAAAGCGGATCGCCGCAAGGGTGGCGAGTGCCAGGTCGCGGTCCGCCGCGTCATCACGGCTCAGATCGCCTACTGGGATCGCCGTGAGCCGCGCCGATTCTCCGTCAACCCAGGCGAGCACCGCCGCATCCGCCGCCGCGCCAACCTCCCCCCATGCGCCATCGTGCGCGTGGATTCCCGCTGCCGTAGCGGCGACCGGGTGGAGCAAAGCGAAGCGGGCGAGGAGGCCGAGCGCGTCGAGCCGATCACTATTCACCGAGGCAGGGTACCATCGGCGCATGGGTGCACAAGACACAACTGACGCCTTCTTCGAGCTGCTGAACGCGGACGACCGCGATGGCGCGCTGAAGATGATGGAGGAGCGCGTAGAGATGCGCATCCACGTTGGCGAAGGGGTTCAGATGCTGAAGGGGCTCGAGCGCGTCGGCGGCTGGTTCCTCCGCGCCGACAAGGGGTTACGCATGATTCCTGGCGAGATCAAAGACACTGGACATCAGGTGGAGTGCGACATCCTCGTCGTTCGCCCGGGCGCAAAGAGTCACAAGTTGGACGCCACCTTCAAGGTGGAGGCTGGAAAGATCACCAGCATCAACCTCTCCCCAGCGAAGGGCTAACCCTCGCCCTCGGTTGACCTTCGCCCGTTACGGGCTCGGTGAGATCACCACATCTGGGATGACTGACGGAATGATGATCTGCTGCCCAATCTTTAGGTTCCCTGGATCTTTCACCTCTGGATTCGCGCCAAGGATCGCCTCCACGCTGATCTTGAACTCCTGGCTGATGTCAAAGAGGGTATCGCCGCTCTTGATCGTGTAGACGACTTGTTCGGGGGTTGGCTCTGGTGTTGGCGAAGCGTCAGCCGTAGCGGTTGCGCTCGGCACAGGGGTCGGTTCACTCCCCACTCCATCAATGAACGAGCTGACGCTCTTCAGAATTGACGGGGTTGCGAAGAGGGCCACCCCAAGCAGCAGGATGAAGGCGGCAAAACTACGCAAGCTACTCAGCCTTCGTGGAAGCCTGATCATCGCGCGCGGCACTTCATCCTCAAGCGTGCGGCGCTGATGTAGTGGCACCACACGAACGCGCTCCTCTTCTTCAGGGCTTAGCGGCTGCTGCGACGCCGCAGCGAGCGACCAGATCGTGCCGTCACTGCTGGAGTCGAACGGCTGCTCCCCCTCGCCACGCGATGCCGCAGCGAGCGCGTCAACGCTCACCCCTTGGGATGTAGACCACGCGTCGCTCCCCACCACAGGCGACGCTGTGGTGCTGATCGCCTGCGCCGCTTCACGCGCCGCCCATGCAACGAAGAGGGGGCAGCTAGTGAACGTTGCGGTGAGACAGAGTCGCTCCTGGTGGTCTAGTTCAATCGGCTGTGAAGGACGCTGGGCAAAGCAGGCGTGCGCAGCGTTCGCTCCTGAGAGACGCTTGCCAGAATCGGTGGCAATCGCAATGAACGGGCAGACCGTAGCACTCATGCCGCCGATCCTAACCCTTCACGCCAGACCGTTTCCATTCGCTCAGAGAGGGCACGACTCCACTCGGCGGCAAGCGTCAGCTCTTCGCGCGAGCCTGGTGTTGGTGGTGTATCGCCAGGCTGGACGACCCAAGTGTCTGCGAGTCCGATGATCTCAATGCGCGGAAGGCCGATGCGGCGATTGCGGAAGCGGAAGACGACGGGGACCACAGGAACGCCGGTACGCATGCCGATCACCGCCGCTCCTGGTCGAAACTCAGCGAAGCAATCTACTGGGCCGCTTGTGCCGCCCTCCGGCATCACCGCATAGTGCGCCCCCGCGGCGAAGACCGCCGTGGCGGCGGCAAGATGCGTCTCAATGCCGCTGCTGCCGCGCCAGACAGGGAGGAGTCCGCCGAGTCGACGCAACATTCCGGCGCGAATGCGACCGCGCCCAACGATGAAGGGGCCAAGGCCGAGCCACCAGACGCGCGGCTGCGCAGGCATCGCAATGCCAAGGGCAAACGCTTCGTAGTAGCGACGGTGCGGCGCACCAATCAGGATGCGTGGACCAGAACTAGCGAGGCGATCCAGCCCGTAGCCGCGCACACGCAAGCCGAAGATCCAGCCGACGGATTTGAGCGAGAAGCGGAGGAGGCGATACGGGGGGCTCGCCTTCGCCCACGGCGCCCGACCCAGCCAGGCGACCCCCTCCCCCGCTGCAGGAGGGATCAGCGCGTCGCGGCTATAGCTGCTGTACGCCCGTACCTTCCGATCATCCATCCCGTAAACCCTACACGCCTCAGGCGCACGAGGAGGCGCCTGTCGCACCACAGTCCGCTACCGTAAGGGGAGGGCGACACAGTGCGCCAGATACGTGGAGGTCAGATGGATTCGACTCTCATGGATTCAGCACAACTCGCACTCGTCTTCATCCACCTTCTTGGCATGGCGGCGGTCGTCGGTGGTTATTTTGCGGGGATCAGAAGCGTCCCGAAGCGTCTCTCAGCCGGCATAGTGCACGGCTCACTCTTGCAGCTCGTAAGCGGCGTCTTGTTGCTCGGCCTCGCCGAGATGGGGACGGAGCCGGTGAGCCACGCAAAGTTCGGCATCAAGATCGCACTCACGATCGTCCTGCTCCTCATCTCGTGGCCGCGCCGACGCGACCAGGAGATTCCATCTGGCACGTATCATGCTGTCGGAATTTTGGCGATCACGAATGTCGCGATTGCCGTATTCGTAAAGTAGGAGGACACATGTACAGCATCATCAAGAAGCTCACGGAAGAGTTCACTCCAGTCACGGTGCACGCGCACTGCGATATCCCGTGTGGAATCTACGATCCAGCAGGCGCGGTGACCGCCGCCAAGACGGTTGCACGCATGGTGGAGCTGATCGGTCAGATCGACGTGACCGACCACGCCAGCCGCAACAAGCTGGTGCGCTGCATCACCGCCAAGGAGGAGCACGCCGAACTGGTGAAGCACGAGGTCCAGGTGATCTGGTCCGACTACTTCAAGCCAGAGCACCTGGCGAAGGTTCCCGACCTACACGACCAGGTCTGGAAGCTGCTGAAGCTCGCCTCGAAGAACAAGCAGAACGTTGATCCAGCAGCCGCCGCAGAGCTGGTTGCCGCAACCGAGGCGTTCGCGAAGTCCTTCGCCGCCTCAAAGGCGTAACGCAACGGGACTGGCCGCAAGCAGATCATGGTGATGACCGCGCGCCGCATCTGGCGCGCGGTTGTTGCCGAACGCTCCATGGCGCCCACACTTGAGCCGGGTGATACGCTCCTGCTCCTCCCCGCCGGACCCCACGGTCTCCCCTGGTTGCGCGGCGCACCACGCGTCGGGAGCATCGTGATCGCTGAGCGCGACGGGCGACTCGATGTGAAACGCGTGGCGACATGGCCCGTTGGCACGTTGCAAACACCTGATGCGCTCTGGCTTCTTGGCGACAACGCCGCCGCCTCGAGCGACTCGCGTCAAGGCGGACCCGTACCGCTGAGCGCGCTTCGCGGGATTCTCCTCTTCCGAACTGGACCTTCTGGACGACGCGGTCGCGTCCGCTAGTCAACGCGCGCTAGAGCGCGTCCCGAATTTCGGCGAGCAGGTCGAGCGGCTCAAGCTCCAGCGGGAGGAAGTGCTGCATTAACAACCGCTGCGCGCCAGCATCACGGAAGGCGCGCATCTGGGCAGCGGCTTCCTCTGGCGTCCCCGACACCCAGCGCGGCCGACGCGGTGCGAGGTACTCCTCTGGGTCACCACTCCCGCCGATCCGCGCCATGAAGCGGGCGACGCCGGCGAGATAGTCGGCCCGGGTGCGCCCAATGAGGAGACCGGTCATCGCTGAGCGCACCAGCGTTGCGGGTGCGCGACCGGCGGCGGTGCAGGCGGCGTCCAGTGCGGCGAACTTCTCGCGCGCGATCTGCGGCGTGGATGAGGTGAGGTTGAACTCATCGGCATGTGCGGCAGCAATGCGCATACCGCGCGGCGAACCTTCGCCACCCGTGATGATCCATGGCGCCGGTTCTGGCTTCGCGCGGAAGAGGGCGTCGCTCACCTGATAGTGCTTCCCGCTAAACGACCAGCCGTCTGGTCCAGACCAGAGACCGCGCACAATGCTGAGCTGCTCCTCCAGCATCTCCGCGCGCAGCGGCATCTCTGGAAATGGGAAGCCGTAACGGCGATGCTCCGACTCGTGCCATCCGGCGCCGAGCCCCGCATGCATGCGGCGTCCCGCCATCTCCTGAACCGTGGCGACCACCTTCGCGTACTCGCCTGGGTAACGGAAGGTGACTGGACTCACCAGTGTCCCGAGCGCAATCGTTTTAGTCTCGCGGGCGAGTCCCGCCAAGACACTCCACGCGTCACTCGTCGCCTGATCTGCGGGGCCCGGGAAGGATTCATAGTGATCAGTGCGATAGAAGGCATCGAAGCCGAGTGACTCAGCTCGCTGTGCAAGAGCGAGTTGCTGCGCGTAGGTGAGGCCCATCTGCCCTTCAATCACGATGCCAATCTTCATGCGGCAACCCTAGCGCCTGAGGACAGCCTGCGAAGCGAGGAGTATGATGGTTGCAACGTGAACTACCGCAGCTTGTGGCAGAGGCGTGAATCAGGAGGTTCCCATGGCAACCGCACGACGTAGTACTTCACGCCCAAGCACGGCGAAGCGCCCGAGCAAGGCGAGTCCCGCCTCAAGCCACCACGCTGGCGCGGATCTCTCCAAGCGCGCGAAGCAGGGCATCGTCCTTGCCATCATGCTCGCCCTCTTCCTCGGTGCGCTCGACCAGACCATTGTTGGAACCGCACTTCCGCAGATCATCACCGAGCTGAATGGTGCAAATCTCTATACGTGGGTCGTAACGATCTACCTCCTTGCAAGCACCGTCACCGTGCCGATCTACGGCAAGCTCTCCGACATGTACGGCCGTAAGCCGCTCCTCCTCATCGGTGTCGGCCTCTTCCTTGTTGGTTCGGCGCTCGCTGGGCTCTCACAGAACATTGAGCAGCTGATCATTTTCCGCGGCATTCAGGGGCTCGGCGCTGGTGCGCTCTTCCCGATTGCGCTCGCCACCATTGGCGACCTCTACAGCGCGAAGGAGCGCGGTCGCTATCAGGGACTCTTCGGCGCCGTCTTCGGCCTCTCCAGCCTGGTCGGTCCAGCGCTCGGTGGCTGGCTCACCGACACGTTCAGTTGGCACCTCATCTTCTACGTCAACCTTCCGATCGGCCTGCTGAGCATCGCCATCATCCTGCTCGAGCTCCCAACGATTAAGGGGCGACCGAACCAGAAGATCGACTTCCTCGGCGCGATCGTCTTCGCCGCCGGCATCATTCCAGTACTCATCGGATTGACGAACGTGCAGAGCAACGCCTTCGCCACCCCAGAGGTGGCAGGGCTGATCGCGGCGGGCCTCGCCATCCTCTGCCTCTTCCTCTTCATTGAAACGAAGGCGGACGAGCCGATCATCCCACTGGAGCTCTTCAAGAACCGCACCTTCGCGGCGGCAGCGGCTGCAAGCTTCTTCGCCTCGTTCGGCTTTTTCGCCGCCATCATCTTCTTGCCGCGCTACTTCCAGACCGTGCTCGGCGAGACGGCGACCAACTCTGGCTATGCCACGCTCCCACTCCTCCTCGGCGTGATCATCAGTTCAGTCGGCGCAGGGCTAATGGTGGCGCGACGCGGTCGCTATAAGTCACTGATCCTCGGCGCCATCGTGCTCGTCACGGTGGGGTCGCTCCTCTTGACCAGCATCAAGGCAGATACCGATCCGTGGGTGCTACGTGGCTGGATGTTCCTCGCCGGACTCGGCATTGGGCCAACCCTCTCCGTCTTCACCATCGTGGTGCAGAACGCGGTGCCGTTTAAGTTCCTCGGTACCGCGACCTCCAACCTCACTTTCTTCCGCCAGGTTGGCGGCTCGGTGGGACTCGCCATCGTTGGCTCCTACTTTGGCGGGCAGCTGACGACCACGATTCCAACTGAGCTCGCCGCAGCAGCACCTGCGGGGACCTTTGGCCCATTCTTCGCCGCGGCTGGTGGCAACCTTGATCAGTTGACGAACGTTGGCGGACAGTTTGATCCCGCCCTCTTGGCGCTGATCCCAACTGAATACCTAAGCGTATTCTTTACGGCGATCCAAGCGGGAATCGCCGACGCGATCGGCTCAATCTTCTGGCTCACCGTAGTGGCAAGCCTTATCGCCCTTGTCGCCGCAACGCTGATCGAGGAGATCCCGTTGCGCGGCAAGCAAAGTGAGGGAGTCGTTGCGGAGCTGTAAACGCGCAGCGATCGTTGCGCTGATCCTCTCGCTGATCGCCATTCCGGCCTCGGGACCGATCGCTGGGGAGCGCGCAGCTACGGCGACGGCGGCGCCATATCAGTGCACACCGTGGACTTCTATGACGAAGCCACCCGAGTCCATCTGGGTGCATATCCCGATTAAGAAGGGGCGCCGCCTAAAAATGGGGACGCGGGTTCAGGTGGACTTCAAAACCTACGTGGAGCGCGTGGTGATCAATGAGTGGGGTCCAAACGAAACGCATCGCGCACAGCTCCTCTCCGCGGCACAGATCGTCAAGCAGTACGCCTGGTGGTACATCACGCACCCGAACAAGAAGCTCAAAGATAAGAATGGTGACTGTTTTGATGTCGGCTCCACCACCACCTTCCAGCTCTACCGCGGCAACGCAACAACGAAGGCGGAGGAGTCGGACGCAGCCCGCATCAAGAAGGGGCTCCCTGCTCGACTCCCGCTGATCCGCTCAGCCATTGAGGCGGTCTGGCCGCTCACCATCTGGCGGACTGCTGGCGCACGAAAGGGCTTTGCGCATACTGGATATCGCGGGGGCGCCTACCGCAAGGGTTGTGACAAGTACTACACCAGCTTCCACCTCTTTCAGCAGAATGCCCGTCGCTGCGCCCGCGACGGTGAGTCATTTGAGGCGCTGATCCGCAGGTTCTACGGACCGAACATTGCCATCTATCAGCCAGCGCCAAACGAGAGTGACGCAACGCTTGTTGACTTCGAAGTTGATCCATTCGCTGATCCGTGGTCACTCCCAGACGGTTGGTCAAGCGGCGGCGATCAACTCAGCGAGTTCCGTGGTGACTTTGACGGCGACCTCTTCCCGGAGATCGCCACGCTGCGCGTCTGGAACACCACGGATCCTCTCACCGGACTTCCAGTGGTGAGTGCGGCGATGGGATCAATTGAGCGGCGCAACGACGCCTACCTCTGGCGCGGCGACATCTGGAGCGTGACCGACCTCGCCGCCTCCGGAATTGACGCGGCGCAGATGAACCTCATCACCGCAGATGTAAATGGCGACGGGAGCGACGACCTTGTCATCAGCGCACCAACGCCCCCCAGCGTGATCGCTACAGGTGGCGGGCAGAGCGGGATCTGGGTTGCTCTCTCAGAGAAGCGCAACTGGGTGAACAAGCGCATCCAAGATCCAGTGCTCGGTGCGCCGCAGCTCGTGGGCACGTCCACCGCTGCACTCAGCGAGATCAGCCTGACCGTTTGGGATCGAAACGCAGATGACCGAGATGAAGTTGGACTCTTTGCTCCAACGGTTGACGGACGACTTGAGCTCTCGCTCCTCTCCGCGCCGCGCACTGGTGGCGCACCGTCAATCAGCAGCTGGTGGAGCTCCGATCCGCTGCTCGGGAGCTACTCCGCGGGGAGCATAAACAGCACGGTGCAGCCACTCGGCCCACAGCGTGATCCAGCCGATGGTCGGCGCGCGCTACGCAGCGAGCTGATTATTGAGGTGACCCTCGGTGGCCAGCAGCGCAGGCTGGCGATCTCTGGCGCAACGCCGAACACCGCCGCCGCACGCTAGGATGCGCTCATGAGTCACTGGTTCACGATCCATCTGAAGCCCGCCGTAGGGAGCCTCGCCGCGGCAACGGCGGCACTCGCCGCGGCAAGCATCGCCGTGGAGGGGATCGTTGGAAGCCCGGAGAGCGAAGATGGCGTGGTGCACCTCTCCGTTGCGGAGCTAGCACTCGATCGTGCGCTCGCCGCGCTGAAGAGCGCCGGCATCGCGGTGAGCCTTGAGGCGGAGCCTGGCGTAGGTGCGAGCGCTACCGAAGGGATGATCGGCGCAATTCTCAACGGCCCACGCACCTAAGGTTGCGCGTGAGCGCAGCGCAGCTCTCCATCACCTCATGGAATGTCAACGGCATCCGCGCGCGCGCCGAACGACTCGCCGCCTTTTTGGATCGCACGCCGCCAGACGTCCTTCTGCTGCAGGAGACGAAGTGCAACCCGGAGCAGGTCCCAGCTGAACTCTTCACCTCACGCGGATACGAGTGGGAGGCGATCGGCGCCGGTGGACGTAACGGCGTCTTGATCGCATCGCGGATCGGCCTTGTGGCGCCAACACTCGGCCTCCCCACAGCCGCAAGCGGCGCAGTCAAACCTGCAGAGGGAGACGACCCAGACCTGATGAACGAGCCGCGCCTGATTGCGGCGCAGTGTGGTGGGGTCACATTCGCAAGTGTCTATGTGCCGAATGGCCGTGAGGTTGCGAGCGGCTACTGGCGGGCGAAGCTGCGCTGGATGGAGGCGCTCGCCCTCTGGTCAGGTGAGACGCTGAAGTCTTCGCCGCTCATTCTTGGTGGTGACTTCAACGTTGCCCCAACT
>CALMIH010000023.1 GCA_937864085.1 uncultured Chloroflexota bacterium | reverse complement strand
GGAACGCATCGCCCCACACCTCCCAGCGGCGCTCGCCAGTACCGCTGCCGAAGCAATTGATCTGTTGCGGGTACATGAGTGGCGCACGGAGTCCGGTCGCGAGGCGAGTGAGATTCTGATCCGCTACCCCGCACCACCGCGTGGCGCAGAGGGGAGAGCCGCTCGATGAAGCGTGCCGACTATGTGATGCGCCGTATGACGCTTGAGGATCTCCCCGTCATGCGCACGATTGAAGAGGCGAGCTTCACTGCGCCATGGCCGGGGAGCGCCTATGAGTCAGAGCTGACGACGAATCGTCTCGCTCGCTACGTGGGGGCGTGGCGCGGCGACGAGCTGCTCGGATTCGGCGGCATCTGGCTGATGGTTGACGAGGCGCATGTGACGACGATCGCGGTGCAGCCGCGCCTGCGTGGCGAGGGGATTGGGACGGCGCTGATGCTTGAGCTGCTCAGCGAGTCACGTCGCGGTGATGCGCGTGTCACAACCCTTGACGTGCGCGTCTCAAATCTTGAGGCGCAGCGACTCTACGCGCGGCTCGGCTTCCTTGAGGAGGGGCTACGGAAGCGGTATTACGAAGATAATGGTGAAGACGCGCTGATCATGACCACCGCTGAGTTGAGCGATCCAGGGCAAGAGGCGCGCGAGCGGCTCGCCCTTGCCGCACTTGACGCGGGTGAGCGGCTTCCCTCTGCTGAAGCCTTCGCCGTTGCGGCGCTCGGCGCGAACCAGAGGCGCAGATGAGTCGCGAGCGGTTGATCCTTGCCGTTGAGTCGAGTTGCGATGAGTCGGCGGTCGCCCTCGTACGCGAAGGTGGCGAGGTGCTCGCCGAACGGGTCGCCAGCCAGAGTGATCTGCACGCCGCGACCGGTGGCGTGATCCCCGAGGTGGCAGCGCGTGAGCATCACCGCTGGGCACCAAAGTTGATCGGCGATGTAATGAACGAGGCTGCGACGCTCGGCGTGGCGAACGAGATCGATGCTGTGGCCGTGACGACGGGACCAGGTCTGATCGGCTCTCTTCTTGTTGGCGCGGGTGTTGCATCGGCGTGGGCGTGGGGGCGTGGCCTCCCAGTCGTCCCAACGAATCACCTTGAGGGACACTTTCGCGCCGCATGGCTGCGTAGCGCTGGCGCGTCAGGAGCGAGTGCGCCAACCCTTCCGGCGATTGGGCTGATCGTCTCTGGCGGGCACACGCTGCTGGTCCGTGTTGACGCAGATGGGAGAACGGAACGGCTCGGTGGAACGATTGATGACGCTGCGGGCGAGGCCTTCGACAAGATTGCGCGACTACTCGGGCTCCCGTATCCAGGAGGTGCCGCGCTCTCGACGCTTGCCGCAGGTGCAGTGCGAGGCGGTGAGCTACCTGGCGGACTGCGGCGTCTCCCCGTGGCGCAGACGGACGGTGAGTACGACCTCTCCTTTAGCGGCGTGAAGACGGCCGCAGCGCGCATGGCGCTCGCCGCGATCGGCGAACCCGCCGCATCACCCGGTCGCGCCGCGGCGCTCGCCGCAACACTTCGTGATCACCCAGTGCCCGCCGCCGCCGCTGCTGCCATTGCCGCTGCCGCGCAAGACGCGATCATCGCCGCACTCGTCTCCCGCGTGGATCGTGCACTCGCCGCCACCCCTAGCGCCTCGCTCGTTGTTGGTGGTGGTGTTGCCGCGAACGTGCCCCTACGAGAAGCGCTCGGCGCCCTTGCTGCGCGTCACGGCCGCACGCTCAACGTTCCGCCAGTGCGCTGGTGCACCGATAATGCCGCCATGATCGGTGCCGCCGCACACGCCGCACTGCGCGAAGGGCGTGCGCAGTTGCAGGACCCTGCACGTGGCGTGAGCGTCGCCGCCTCCTGGCAGTTCGGAGCGGGGGCGCCTGTATGAGCGCAGCGCCAGGCCGACCGGCACGACGGGGGGCGCCGAGAGGCGCCGCAAAGGGGGTCGTGGAGGGGCATCTTGCCAAGCGACGGCTGAGCCAGAGCTTCCTTGTTGACCTTGCCGCGCGTGACGCGATCGTTGCCGCCGGCTCCGCAGCGCACGGCGAGACGATCTTTGAGATTGGACCAGGGCTCGGCACGCTCACAGAGGGACTGCTCGCAACAGGTGCACACGTGATTGCAATTGAACTCGACGACGATCTGCTGCCGCGTCTCCACGAGCGTTTTGCCGCGGAGATTGCCGCTGGTCAACTCACGCTCGTCCACGGTGATGCACTGAATGTGGACCTTGAGCCACTCCTTCCCGCGAGTGGTGGCTGGCGCGTGATCGCCAACATCCCGTATCACATCACCAGCCCACTCCTGCATCGGCTACTGCTCCTGCCGAATCCTGCGCAGCGAATCGTGCTCCTCGTTCAGCGTGAGGTTGCGGAGCGGATCGCGGCAGAGGTGGGCGACTGGTCGTATCTCACCGCATTTGTCCGCGCACGCGTGGAGGCAACAATTGTGCGCACGGTGCGGCGTGAGTCGTTCGATCCGATCCCAG
>CALMIH010000022.1 GCA_937864085.1 uncultured Chloroflexota bacterium | reverse complement strand
GGGCATTGAGATTCGCCAAGACATGGTCGATGCGCTGGAGCTGCTCGGCATCAAGATTGAGACGGCACATCACGAAGTTGCACCGGGACAACACGAGATTGACTTTGAGTACTCCGATGCGCTGAGCACCGCCGACAGCGCAACCACGTTTAAGTACGCGTTGAAGGAGATCGCTAAACAGCACGGCCTCTATGCGAGCTTCATGCCGAAGCCGATCTACGGCATCAACGGATCGGGCATGCACGTGCACCAGAGCCTTGCATCACTCAAGACAGGAAAGAACGTTTTCTACGACGCCAAGGACAAGTACGGCTTGAGCGACATGGCGAAGTCGTACATGGCCGGCGTGCTGAAGCATGCGCGCGCGATGATCGCGGTGCTCGCACCAACGGTGAATTCATATAAGCGCTTGGTGCCTGGGTATGAGGCGCCAACCTATCTGGTCTGGGGTCGACGCAATCGTTCGGCACTCATCCGCGTCCCGATGATTTCCTCTGGTCGTTCAGTAGAGGGAACGCGCATGGAGCTGCGCTGCCCGGATCCATCCGCCAATCCGTACCTTGCCTTTGCGGTGATGATCGCCGCGGGTCTCGACGGCATTGAGAAGAAGATGGTGCTGCCAGATCCAGTAGAAGAGTCGCTCTATGAGATGGACGCGGTCCGCGTGGCACAGCACGGCATTCGCGAACTCCCGGGGAGCCTGGAGGAAGCGATCAACGAACTCAAGGCGGACCCGGTGGTGACCGGCGCCCTGGGCGACCACGTCCTCACCCACTTCCTGGACGCCAAGCAGGCGGAGTGGGACGACTACCGTACCCACGTCTCTGATTGGGAGCTGAAGCGCTACCTCGAGCAGTACTAGTGGCGGGCGGGAAACCCCCAGCCAAGGCAGCCAGGAGTCCCAAGCTCAACTTCAAGCTGGAGCTGAGCTGCTCCTGTAAGCCGCCGATCTGCTCGCACGCGGGCCCAGGGATCGCCAAGCTGCTGGAGGCCGCCTATGCCAAGGGGCGGGCGGATGGCATGAACGATGCCGTGCAGGGGATCGCCAAGGCGGCCGCCAAGATCGGCGTGAAGGTCGAGGTCCAACACACCCCCGCAGGGGTCCGCCAGGCGGGGAGTAAGCGCACGCAATAGCGGCTCTGCCTGTGAGGGGTCCTCGTAGACCTGTATCCTGCCCAGGATGTCTTCCTTGACCGATCAGGAGTTGGTTGCCGCCTGCCTTCAGGGGCGGGAGAGCGCCTACGCGCTCCTTGTGCAGCGCTATACCCCGCGCCTGCATCGGATCGCCGTGCGCATCTGCCGGCACCCCCAGGATGCCGAGGATGCCGTGCAGGAGGCCTTCCTGCAGGCGGTGCGGGACCTCCGGAAGTGGAAGCCCACCGCCCCCCTGGAAGCCTGGCTGGTCACGATCACGGTGCGGACCGCCCAGAAGGTGGACCAGCGCTCGAATCGGGTGGCGAGCCGTTCCGACTCCCTGGACGCCCCGCTTCCAGACGGGAACCAGCGCGAGCTCAGGGACCAGGGGAGCAGCTCCGACCCAGCGGCCGCCGCAGGGCGCGCCGATCTCTCCGCTCGACTCGCCGCTGCCATAGAGGACTTACCAAGCAAGTACCGGCAGGCGGTCACGCTCCGCTTCCAGGAGGGGCTGAGCCCCAAGGAGATCGCCGAGCACCTGGGCCTCCCCGAACGGACCGTCCGCACGCACCTGTTGCGAGGCTTGCGGGCGCTCAAGGAGCGCGTGGGAGACCTGGAGTAGCCCCTTCGGCCGAGCCGTCTGTAACAAACAGGGGATTTGAATCATTTTGGCCCTCTGGGCGCCTTAGATAAGCATGACCGTCTGCAGCGGTACGTTGGAGCACGTTGAGCTCGCCCTTCTTGAAGGGTCAGAGCTCTCTTCTGCTGTTCAGGCACACCTGAGCACCTGCTCCGCATGTTCAGCTGAGGCAACCGCCCTCCGGGCGATCGTCTCGGCACTCCAGGCCAGCCCAGCCCCTGTGCTGCCAGCCGGCCTGACGGCACGCATCGTGCCGCTCGTCCTGGCCGAGGCCCAGAAGGGTCGACGCCAGAACGTGTTCGTGCGGACATTCCGCCCAGTGGCGAGCTTCGCCGCCGCCTTCAGCGTGGTCTTGGCCTCTCTGGTGGCTGCCGGAGGTGCCCTCGTGGTCTCCGCCGCGTTGACTGCGGGAAACCGCACGCCAGCCCCTGAGACTCAAGGCCCTGCTACGCAGGCACCTGTAACAACCGAGGCTCCTGCCACGCAGGCGCCAGCCACGGAGGCTCCGGCCACGGAGGTCCCTGCAGGACCTGCCACGCCAGCCCCAACCCCTACACCGACCCCGGATCTGCCTCGGCGGACCCCGGAGCCGGTCAGCCCTGATCCGTCGGAGGGTGAATCGACGGCGCCTACGGAGGGCACGAGCCCGTAGGTTGAATCAACACCTACCTGACGGCTGTCGTGCCGTTGTCGGGTGGGTCGTGCGAATTGGCACGGTAAATGAACCAGGGGCAATTCCCTTTGGTTCTGTAGTTAGGAGGACACACAAGTGTCTATCAAGAATAAGCTCGTGACTGCGGTCACGACGGCGGGCTTGCTCGCAGGGCTCTTCGGCTCTGCGTTCGTGCCAGTCGCTCGTGCTGCGGCCGACGACGCAACCTTGACAAGCTCGACATGTACTGGATCAGACAATACTGGTTCAGTCTCGTCAGCAAAGCAGACCTGTACCTACGTGAGTACGGTTGCTCCAGTCATTACAGCGACCTATACCACCACCGGTACCGATGACATCGGCGCA
>CALMIH010000021.1 GCA_937864085.1 uncultured Chloroflexota bacterium | reverse complement strand
TGATGGCCGAGACAGATACCAAGGAGTGGTGCGCCGTTTGCGATCAGTGCACGCGCTAGCGCGACGGGACCTTCGAGTCGCGCCGGGTCGCCCGGTCCTGGCGAGAGGACCACGCCGCTCGTGCCGCCCTGCAGCACTTCGTCAATCGTTGCCGTATGCGGATGGACGCGGACGCGGAAGCCACGTGTGCGGAGTGCGCGCACGATGTTCGCCTTCAGCCCAAAGTCGATCACCGCAACGAGCGGCTCACTCGCCTCTCCGTAGATCTGCACGTTGGTTGGCGAAACCTGGCCAACGAAGTCTTGATCCTCCCAGCGCGGCAGCGCGCGCGTTGCGGCGATTGCCACCTCCACATCCGACTCCCACGGCGCGGAGATGCGCGCGCGTTGCGCCCCCGTCTCACGGAGACGGCGTGCAAGGCTGCGCGTCTCAACGCCAGCGATTGCGGGGACGCCGTGTTGGCGAAGCAGCGCGGCGATCTGCGCCGCGTCTTCCGTGATCGCTGCGGTGGCGTTAGCAACGATCAGGCCGCGCAGCCAGGGGCGCGCCGATTGATCATCCGCGATCAGGCGACCGTAGTTTCCGATCAACGGATACGTCATCAGCACCACTTGGCCGGCGTAGCTCGGATCGGTGCAGATCTCCTGGTAGCCAGATTGGCTCGTGTTCACCACAAGATCGCCACCAGAGGCTATCGGCGCACCCCAGGCAACACCTGGGAAGAGGCTCCCGTCTTCAAGGGTGAGCAGTGCAGGGCCGTGATCGCCAATGCGCGCGTCAACAACGGATGCTGACTCTGGAAGTGGGATAAGGGAGCGACGGTACGGTGCCAGTGTGCGGCGTACAGCGTCACTCATTCGTTCACTCCTCTCCGGTCTCACGGGACCGCCTGCGATCTCTCAGGATCGACGCGAAAGGAAACCAGTCTCCTGGTGAGCCGGGTGGGATTCGAACCCACGACCTAGTGATTAAGAGTCACTTGCTCTACCGCTGAGCTACCGGCCCACGCGGAAGGATAGTGGAGCGCGGCGTTGGCCGCACACGGCGTACCGGGCGCCCATCATTGGTGCGCCGAGTGGCGCTAGCGCAGCCCTGGAATCGCCCCGTCCGCCTTCAAACCGTCCAAGAGCTGGCTCAGTCGTGCGGCGAGTGCGGCGTGGCCAGCTGCGTTCGGATGGAACGGGATGTCGCCATCTCGCCCCCACTGCCAGGGCTCCGTCGCGCAGATCTTGTGCCCCACAAAGGCGTCGGCCATGTCGGCAGTCCGCAAGCGAGGATCGTCGACTGTGGCGATCGCCCCCTTCACCTGCTCGCCGATCGCTCTCCCCCACTCGTCAAGAATCAGAAGGTCCGCGTCGGAGATCTCGTCACTCGGCGCGCGCAGCGCAGGGCATGCGTCAAGGCCAGGTTCGCCAGCGAGCGGAAGCGAATCGGCGTAAAGGACGACGATCACCAGCGCGTTCGGCGCGCGGCGCAGCACCTCGCGGTAGAGGCGCACCAGCGTGCCACTGAGCGCGGCGGTGCGCGGCGCCATCTGATCGGCAACCTCGCCACAACGCGCTGGCGCCTCAAGGCGACAGGCGGAGAAGACTTCGCTGAAACCCGTGTCGTTGCCGCCGATTCCGAGCATCACAAGGTCCGTCCCGTCGTTGAGCGCCTGGATCTGCACCGGCTCGTTCGCGCGCATGCGGCGGTCGATCAGATCCAGCACCACCGCGCCGCTGCACGAGACGTGTGTCAGCGAGAGGCGGATCGATGTTGGGTTGAGGAGACGCGGCCATGCGGGGCCACGCGCGCAGACACTCGGCGCACCGAGCAGAGCAAGTGTGCCGCGATCAAACGGCGTCGCCGCTGATGCGTAGCTATCGCCGAGCACCACAAGGTTGATGAGCGGCGCACTCTCAGGCGCGGCACCAACGAGGCGGATGGCCGGGATCGGTGCATCTAGAGAGAGCGCAGGGCCACCAACGCCAGCGGCGAGGGCGAGCAGTGTGCCGAGAAGTGCGCCGACGATCGTACGAAGCATCAAACCCGAAGCCTCGCTAACCCTTGAGGAGTTCGTCAACGGCGCCGCTGAGTGGACGCTCGCCCGCTGCAATGCTCTGCGCAAGTGCGGCAAGGCGACCATCGGACTCTGCGTCGCGCAGAAGCTGCGCGGCGCGCGCCTCCACCGCAGCGGCGAGGTGCGCCGCAATGCGTCGCTGTAAGCCGCCGCCACTTCGCGTCACGGCGAGTCCTTCAAGCGCAGCGAGGAGTTCGGCGACGCCGCTCCCATCAACCGCTGACGCAAGCAGTACTTCGGGCGCGTCGTGACCGAGCGCTAAGCCAGAGCGGAGTCGCTCAACGGCGCGATCAGCGCCGGGACGATCAGACTTGTTGACCACAACAAGATGCGCCGATTCAAGGAGGCCCGCCTTCATCGCCTGCACCTCATCGCCACCCTCTGGCCCTTCAACGAGCAGCACAAGGTCCGCAAGGCGCACGATGCCGAGATCCGCCTGGCCTGCACCAACCGTCTCAATAAAGACAAGATCAAATCCGGCCGCCTCCACAAGGAGCGATGCTGCGGCGGCGGTATATGAGAGGGAGCGACCACTCCCGCGCGTTGCAATGGAGCGAACGAAGCGACCCTCATCCCCCGGTCGCTCTTCAACGCGCACGCGATCACCAAGAAGTGCGCCGCCACTCTGTACAGAAGAGGGATCAACAGCGAGGATCGCAACGCGACGGCCAGCCGTACGCGCACGTTCCGCGAGTGCGCCAACAAGGGTGCTCTTGCCAGCTCCTGGTGGTCCAGTGACACCGATCACCACCGCGTTCTGACTACGCTCGCTGGCGAGTCGTGTCAGCGCCGTCTGAATTAGCGCATCTGCCGCCGGACCGCCGCGCTCAACGCTGCTGATCGCTTGGGCGAGCTCGCGCGTGGTGCGCAGCCCGGCGCCCTGCTGATCAGTTGGTTCGGACATGCGCCCGCAGGTAGGTGGCAATCTCCGCAATGGTGCTCCCTGGACCGAAGATGGCGGCGATCCCCGCCGCTTCAAGTCCGGCGCGATCCTCTTCTGGAATGATGCCGCCAGCCACAACCAAGACATCGGCGGCGCCGGCATCGCGGAGCCCCGCCACAACCTTCGGCAGGAGGGTGGCGTGTGCGCCAGAGAGGATCGAGCAGCCGACCACGTCAACATCCTCTTCAATGGCGGCGGCGATGATCGCCTCCGTAGTGCGGCGGATTCCCGTGTAGATCACCTCAAAGCCCTCGTCGCGCAGGCCGCGCGCCAGCACCTTGGCGCCACGGTCGTGGCCGTCTAGGCCCGGCTTGGCGATCAGGACGCGGATCGGAGCGGTGCGTTCAGCCATACCCGCATCCTACCCGCGGGCGGCTGCCTTAGGAGCCGATCGTCGGTAGACTGAGCGGGAGCGGCGGCGCTAGCCGCCAGTAGCGAAGGCGAGGGAGAGCATGGCGGAGATCAAGCACACCACTGATGCATCGTTTGAGGCGGATGTCGCCAACTCCCCACGACCAGTGATCGTGGACTTCTGGGCCCCATGGTGTGGCCCATGCAAACTGGTCGCTCCAGAGCTTGAGAAGCTCGCCGCGCAGTACGCTGGCACGGTCGACATCGTGAAGGTGAACGTTGACGAGAATCCAAGCCTACAGCGCGCCTTCAACATCATGTCGATTCCAACGATCGCCTTCTTCAAGGGCGCCGGCGCCCAGCCAGTTGGCGCAGTTGGATTCCAGACCGCCGAGCAGCTCGAATCGCGCTTCGGCCTGAAAGAGCTCGCCGCAAAGTAGACGCGCGAGTCTGCGCGCTACTTCACTACTACTTCAGCGCGAGTTCGTATCGCGCAAGAAGTTCGGTGATGGCGACGTTGGAGAGATCCGAAGTGAGTAGCCCGCGCACCTGACCCGCTTCGCCAGGCACCTGGAAGAGAACTATCACCTGACGATGATCGCCATTGAGCAGCGTCATGCGGCTCCCAGTCCATGCGCCAACACTCACCTTCTCAATCTGAATGTCCTGTGTCTTGCGGCCAGTTAATGCGCCGCGCTGAAAGGCGTAGGCGAGCGCGTCGAGCGTTAGTTCGCTGGCGCGGTAGGTGACAACGGAGTACCCCGTCTCGCTCCCAAGGTCAAAGATTCCACCGGCGGATCGCAACTCGCGAACCCCAGCACCCCAGAGTGGTCCGAGGCGCTTCTCTGAACACTCGCGTCCAGAGTCAACAGTGATCGGACTCCCATCAAACGCGGCAAGCGGCACTGTTGCCTCAAGCGCGGTATCAAAGCCCGCCGCGCGCTGTGAGTCAATGCTCGGGTCGCAAGGGAGACTCCCGTCAGGCGGCGCGCTCGGCGCGCAACCAGCGGCAACGCCGCCCGCCAGCGCGATCGCAAGGAGGAGCGTCGCGCGGCGCATCAGTCGGAGACTCCATCAAATCCAACTGGTGATGGTCGGTGCAGGCTGCCACGCGCTGGGCGTTCCATGCCGTACTCCTCCATCAGCTGCGTCAGCACAAGATCCGCCGCCTGCACAAGATCTGGATCGCGGCGCACGTTATCAATGCACCAGGCGAGATAGCCAGGGTCGCGCAGCGCAACATCGCCAACGGTGAGTCCGGCGTAGCGACCGAATGCGAAGAGAAACTCGCGCGCCGCTTCTAGTGAGATGCGCGGACGCAGCGCGGCGGCTGGGTCGACGCGGCGTCGCACCGGCCCCGCAGGTGTGCCGGGGAGTGGACCGCTCGGCCGTGCGGCGGGGCGCGTTGGCCACGGCGCCTCTGGTCGCCAGTTCACACTCGTTGGCTCACTGGTGCGCGAGTTAAATCGCGGCGCGTTCGGGAGCTCCACGCGACCGGTCACTGGCGCCTCGGGGCGATGCCCGCCGCGCGGCGGCACCACCGTTGCAGGATCTTCGGCGGCCCAGACTTCGGCCAACAAGGCCTCGGCGGCGGCGTTGATCAGCGCCATCTCGCGGGTCGCCTTCCGCGCCCCCGCCGCGTCACCAGAGAAGTTGTCTGGGTGATGCGTGCGTGCGAGCTGCCGGCGCGCGCCACGGATCTCCTCGGCGCTCGCCCCAGGCGTCAGGCCAAGCACCTCGTGCGGACTACGGTCGCCGCGCTTCATGGTTGCCTCTCAATAGACATAGCGACTAAGTGTAGCCGCCTCCCCTACGATGGGCAGATGAAGAACATCGCTAAAGCGGTCGAGATCTCGCGGCCACTCCTCTGGCTCAATACCTCCATGCCACTCCTCTGGGGCCTCCTCGCCACGCGCGGCGCACTTCAGCCGAGCGACCTGGTCCTCTTCGCCTTCTTCCTCTTTCCATATAACTACTTTCTCCACGCGCCGAACGACTACTTTGACTTTGAGACAGATGCGCGCAACCCACGCAAGGGTGGGGTTGAGGGTGCACTGACGCCGAAACCTCTCCTCGCAAAGCACGCGATCGTCAGCACCCTCCTGCTGCTCCCGTTCCTCGCCTTCACCGCAACGCAGTTCCCGCCGCTCACGCTCGCCTCGCTCGGGCTGCTGCTGATCCTCTCGGCCGCCTACAACGCACCCCCTACGCGCCTGAAAGGGCGACCGATCCTTGATTCGCTCACCAATGTCCTCTATGCGATTCCACTGCAGGTAGGAATCCACGCCGCGGGCGGCAGCGACCTGATCGCACCACACGTGCTCGTCTTTGCCGCCTGGGGGATCGGTGCACATGCGCTCACCACGATCACCGACCGCGATGAAGATGCCGCCGCCGGCGTGCACACCATCGCCGTCCTGTTAGGGCGGCGCAACACGGCGCTCTTCGCCGCCGCCTGGTTCGTACTGGTTGGACTCGGTGCGGCGAGCATCGCCGGTTCGCCGCTCGCGTTCGCTGTGGCGCTCCCCTACCTCTCGCTCTCACTGATCGGCCGCGATGCAACGGGCGAGGCGGGACGCAGGCTCTACCGACTCTTCTTGATCACCAACGTATTGATTGGTGCATCCATCACCATGCTCGTCCTGCTGCAGGTTCCCTTTAAATCCGCAGTCGCAGCGGGAGCCGTGGCGATCGTCGGCACACTGATCGCCCTCGGCGCATCCGTGGGCCGATCCGCACTCCGCGCCCGCCAAAGAGCGTGACCACCAAGAAGCGCGTTGTTGTTGTCGGCGCAGGCCTCGCCGGCCTTGCCAGCGCAATCCGTCTCGCCGCCGCTGGTGTCCACGTCACCGTCATTGAGCGCGGCACGCGCCCTGGTGGAAAGATGGGGCGCCGTGAGATCGGGCAATACCGCTGGGATAGCGGGCCCACGATCTTCACCCTCCCTGAACTCTTCGATCAGCTCTGGTCCGCCGCTGGCGCTAAGCGCAGCGACGATCTGACACTCCTCCCCGTTGAGCCAGCTTCGCGCACCTTCTTTGCGGATGGCAGCGTTCTTGAAACATCAAGCAATCTCACCAAGCTCGCCGCAAGCTTCGGTGCACTCGATCCGCGTGACGCGGCGGGGATTCCCGCCTTCATGCGCCGCGGCGAGAAGCTCTGGCGCGAACTAGATCAGACCTTCTTCCGCAAG
This sequence comes from uncultured Chloroflexota bacterium, assembly GCA_937864085.1. GTDB lineage: Bacteria > Chloroflexota > Limnocylindria > Limnocylindrales > Limnocylindraceae > Limnocylindrus. The sequence continues at coordinate 20,398 of CALMIH010000021.1, read as the reverse complement.
ACGCTCAGTCCCTTGAGCCTCCTTGCGCCAAGTTCCTGGCTCGCAGGCATCAGGTTGGACGCGGCAACGCCGTACAGCCGCCGCATCAACCAGACCTTCCACGACGAGCGCATCCGCCACGTAATGCGCTACAAGTCCATCTACTTGGGCTCAACGCCGCAGAGCGTCCCCGGTGCCTTCCTCTCGATTCCGTACATCGAAGCGAAGTTCGGCACTTGGCACCCGCAGGGGGGCATGCATGAGGCGCCACTCGCCATGGAGCGCCTCGCCCGCCGACTCGGCGTGGAGTTCCGCTACGGCACCGATGCGATTGGGAGCGTCATCAGGGACAAGCGCATCAGCGCACTCCGCATCGCGCCACGCAGCGCGCAACCACGAACCCTCGGCTCTGGACCCGCAGCACCGAACCAGCCAGGTGAGGAGCGCATTGAGGCAGATGCGGTGCTCTTCAACGCCGACATCGTTCACGCCAACCGTGACTTGATCGGCGAAGAGCATCTCGGACTCTTCAGCCGCCGCCGCTTCAAGAGCATCACGCCGTCATCAAGCGCCTACATCCTGCACCTCGGCGTGAAGCGCACCTTCCCGAACCTCGCCCATCACACCGTCTGGCACCCGGAGAACCCGAATGACGAACTCGATCGCATCATCAGCTCACCCGTGCCGAGCGGCGATCCCACGCTCTACATCCAGCACGTAGCCGCAACAGATCCAACCGCACGGCTCGATGGCCGCACCGCGCTCTATGTGTTGACGCCAGTTCCGCCGCTCAAGGATCGGAGCTGGTGGGAGGAGCACCGTGACGAGTACCGCGCCGCAACCATCAAGCGCGTCTGCGAGCGCACAGGCTTAAAGCCTGAAGAGATTGAAGAGCAGGCCGACTGGACGCCACTTGAATTTGAGCGCGAGCAGTACTGCCACGACGGCTCCATCTTTGCCTTAGCTGCGAGCTTCTTCCAGAGCGCCTACTTCCGCCCCGCCAACGCCTCACCAGACATCGCCAACGCCTTCTTCGCCGGCGGTGGCTCACAGCCGGGCGGCGGCATCCCACTCGTCATGCTCTCCGGCTACATCGCCAGCCGCACCATCCTGCAGCGCCTCGGCCTCCCCCTCCCACCGAGCGAGGCGGGGCAGATCGCCTAGCGCTGACTTCGCCTTTTTAGTGCCCCTACGATCCGCGCGACGATGCCAACCAGAATCACTCCGTAGACCAGTAGAGCGAATACCCACTTGATACTTGAGGCTGTTGATGCCAACAGAGCGGTCGACGAAGAGATCGTGCCGTCTGCCAGATACTGGTTCGACAGAGAGGCTAAGGAGAAGTTCTCTAGCCAATCAAAGAGCACTTGCCCAAATGGGAGCAGATTCAGCAGCCCAACCTTTAGCGAATATGGTTTAAACACCATGGACACCCAAACCACATACATCACTCCGTAGATCACACCAAAGAGAGAATCCCACACCTGATTGAAGGCGATGTAAGCAGTTATCTGCTCAACGGAACGCTCTGCAAGGAAGGCAAGGACCTCTGCCTGCCCGAAGCCCAACGAGGTTCCTAGTGACTTCACACTGCTGTTGGCAACTTCAAATGCTTTTCCCTGTCCGCTCAGGATGAAGACGGTGTAACCGGCAAAGACCGCGGTGGCGAGCAGCGCGGTGATCAGGTTTGACTTCGCATAGAAAAACCCTGATACGCGACGTAGGGGTCCCGTCTTTCTCAACGGACTCTTGCTCTCGGTGCTCTTGCTAGACATCATTGGCCATCTACCTTTCCATGCTCTCATCTTGGCTGCGCCATCCAACCGGCTGAGGAGTACGTCAAACAGTAAGGTACCTGAGGCAAAGAGCAGGATCGGGCTCCACGTGGTCGTGATCGCAACGGCAAACAGCGCGACCGCAGCCGCCACACGGAACCGCTTGCCGATCATCCGCGAGGTTCCGCCAATCATGCGAACTAGGAGTCGGTGTCCGAACACTCGGTAGATCAGCGCAAAAAGGAGCGCGGCAACGTAGATGACCAGGAGGTTCATCAGGCCGTAGCGGGTGCTGACGAGCTCAACGGCTGATGTGCCGAAGAACTCCTGCTGAATGCCAGGGAGGACGGCGAGGGCGTTTGCCCGATCCTCCAGATCAAAGAACTCGATCTCTCCGATCGCAAGCGAGTACTTGCTGGTGTTGTCGGGACTCGAGATCCGAATCGAATAGACTCCTGGCGCCGCGCGAAGGCGGTACTCGCCAGCGTCCCAATAGGTGTTCTGTCCGAACGGCTCGTAGAAGGTCACCCACTCCGCGTCGACCCCGCCGAGAGTTTCCACCAGCTCGTCGCCGCGGAAGATCTCCGCCTTGACGTCCCGCTTCGGACTCTCGCTATCTGGCACGAGAATCCCGACGTAGAGGTCGAACTCAATATCGGATCTGATCAGATAGGTGTGTGCCGCACCGGAGAGCACGCCGTAGTAGGCCTTCGAGATCTCAGGATCAACGACCTCGGTCGTGTCGCTGTCCACGACCACCGGCTGGTGAGCCAGAGCCGGCGCCGCCGAAAGCAGCATCAGGCCCGCAAAGAGTAGCGAAGCGAACACTTTCATCTTGACCCTCCCCCCCTCGTGCGCTCAGTCGCGCGTCCGTCTTCCTGATCGTACCGAGAAAGTGAGAGGCCGGCCCCCAAAGGGACCGGCCTCTCCTGCCCACGAGGGCTACACGTGTGTCAGACCGCGATGATGCCGAGCTTCACCAGGAAGTAGAGGACGAATGCGACGATGGAGACCCAGAAGAGGGGCTTCACGTCGCTCGCCTTCCCTGATGTCACCTTCAAGATGCCGTAGGTAAGGAACCCTACGCCGATCCCGTCAGTGATTGAGTACGAGAGCGGCATCACGATCAGCGTCGCGAGGATCGGGAAGCCGTCGGTGGCATCCTTCCACTGGACGTCGCGGATCGCCTCAAACATGAGGTAGCCGATGATCACGAGTGCTGGTGCAGTTGCCGCAGCTGGAACGATCCCTGCGATTGGCGAGAGCAGCACGGCGGCGAGGAATAGCGCGCCGGTCACCACGCTGGTGAGACCGGTGCGACCACCCTCCTTGATCCCCGCCGCAGACTCAATGTACGTCGTGTTGGAGGAGACGCCGAGCGCGCCACCCGCCGCCGCCGCAATTGAGTCAACAAGCAGGACGCGATTTGCGCCTGGAAGTTCACCCTTGTTGTTCAAGAGCCCAGCACGTGCGCCAAGGCCGACCATCGTGCCAGCGGTGTCAAAGAAGTCGCTCAACATGATGGAGAAGACGGCGAGTGCAACCGCAAGGAAGCCCGCGCCGCTTGACCAGACGCTGAACATCGCCCCGAACGCCTGACCGATCCCAACAAAGTTGGACGAGTCAAGTGGGCTGACGAAGCTGCTCGGAATTGAAGAGACGCCAAGTACGAGCGCCACCAGGGTGCCCACACCGATCGAAATCAGCAGCCCACCCGGCTTGCGAATCAACGCAAGTGCGGTGAGGAGGCCCGCGCCGAAGATTGCAAGGTGCGGAAGATCCGCCGTTGGAATCTCGGTGCCGCCGAAACCGATGCCCGAGAAGAGTCCGAGCGGCACGGTGCCAGCGAACGACTTCACGATGACATTGGCCTCAAAGAGACCGATCAAGAGCAGGAAGAGTCCAATGCCCACGGCAATGGCGCGCTTCAGGTTGAGCGGGATCGCCTCAAGGATCGCCTTGCGGAATCCGGTGAGCATCAGGATCGTAATGAAGATGCCCTCCCAGACGATGACCGCCATCGCCTCGGCCCATGTGAGGCCGAGTCCGAGGATCAGCTGGAATGCAACAACCGCGTTGAGCCCCATGCCTGCGGCGATTGCGAACGGATAGTTCGCAACAACGCCCATGAGAATCGTGAGCAGACCCGCACCGAGTGCGGTGACGGCGAAGATCGCTTCAGCGCTCGGTGCGCCCGCAGCGCCGATCGCGCCACCCGCGGCGCCCGCGCCGATGTAGTTCGCATTGACGAAGATGATGTACGCCATCACAAGGAACGTGGTGGCGCCGGCGCGGACTTCCGTCCCTACCGTGGTGCCACGCTTCTTGAGCTCGAAGTACTTGGCAATGCTTGCCATGTAACCCTCCCGCTAGGCCGATCAAATCGGACGGCCGGCCGGACCTCCACCTCCGGGGGGCCTCCGCGCCCCTGGAGTGACCGCCGAAACGGCCCGCGTCGTGTCAGCACCAACCTACGGTCGTGGAGGGGTCACTACAAGTGGCAAATATGGGCAAAACGCTAGGAAGTAGTGGGTATTATTCGTGCAACTGCACAAGTTAGGCGTGAGCGAGTGCCGCCTAGGCGCCGAGTAGCCCCTCGCGCACCTCGTCCACTGCGGCCGGATCCATGGAGAGTTCGTAGATCCCGATCTCGGTGAGGAGTTGAGCGCCGCTCACGCTGCCGGCGAGCTCGCCACAGACCCCCACCTCAACGCCAGCCCTCTTCGCCCCTTCCACTACGGCACGTAGCAGCGCCACAACGCCCGGTGCAGCAGCGTCTTGCAACGCTACGAGCGCCGGATTGATGCGATCGGCGGCCATGGCGTACTGCGTCAAGTCATTCGTCCCCACGCTGACAAAGTCCAACCCTGCGGCGAGTTCCGCAGCCGTGAGCGCCGCCGCAGGAACTTCGATCATCACGCCAATTGCCGCTGGATACTCTGCCGCCGCCTCACCGCGCGTGCGGAGTTCGGTGCGCACCGTCTTAATCAGCGCAAGAAGATCATCCACTTCGGCACGAACGGAGATCATCGGCGCCATAATGCGCAGCGCGCCGCCAGTAGCCGCCGCAGCACGGAGCGCCGCCGCAACCTGAGACGCAAATAGTGCGCGTAGGTCGGGTCGATCCTTGATCATCGCCAGTCGGTATCCACGCAGACCCAGGAACGGGTTCGCCTCATGCGGCAGCTTCAGATACGGGATCTCTTTGTCGCCGCCAATGTCGGCGAGTCGCAGTGTCAGCGGTCGATCTGATCCGAGCGTCTCAAACACCTTGGTGAAGGCGCGCAGCTGCTCGCGCTCATCTGGTGGCGTCTCGCGATCAAGCAGCAGGAACTCTGATCGCAACAGGCCAACACCTTCGGCGCCAACCTCCACCGCGCGCGCCGCTCCATCTGCAGATCCGATGTTTGCGTAGAGGTGCACGCGCGTGCCGTTCGCCATGACGCACGGTTTGCCACGCAGCGCAGCGCGACGCGTTGCATCAGCCACGCCCTGCTTCTTCACCGCATCAGCTGCCGCAAGGTCGGCGCTGCTCGGAGCAAGTGTCAGTGTCCCAGCGGCACCATCAACGACCGCCTGCACGCCGTCAAGCGAGCCGTCAACCTCAAGTTCACGCGCGGCAACAATGCAAGGGATGCCCGCGGCGCGTGCCAAAATCACTGCGTGCGCGGTGCGTGAACCGGCACGCAGCGCAATGCCGAGCAGGTGCTCGCGAGGAATCTCTGCAGAGACGCTCGGCGGGAGATCCTCTGCAATCAAGATGATTGGCCGGCCCGGAAGCGGGATCGTCGTGCCGGCCAAGATGCGTGCCGCGCGCGAGGAAACGTCGCGCACATCGGCGGCGCGCGCCGCAAGGTACTCGTCAGGGATCGAGGCGAGCAGTGCCGCCTGGGCCTCCCCCGCCGCAATCAGTGCCGCAACCCCATCAGCGCCTCCACTCGCCGCGTCGCGGATCGCCGCAACAAAAGCAGGGTCGCTCGCCATCACCGCCTGCATGGAGAAGATCTCGCTCTCTTCTGCCGCGCCCGCTGCGCTGCGGGCTGCGGCAATCTCGGTGAGCTGCGTGGCGGCCGTAGCCAGCGCCGCGATCGCCTCATCCAGCGTTGCCCCACTTCGCTGCACGGGGGTGAGGGCTGAGGCGGGGAGCGTCCAGACTGGACCAGTCGCACTCCCTGGGGAGCCTGGTGTCCCTGTTCGCACCCCTGCTGCGCTGCTACTCATGAGGGGGAGTATCGCAGAGAAAATGGTGGCCCCGGCAGGAGTTGAACCTGCGACCAACTGCTTAGAAGGCAGCTGCTCTAATCCACTGAGCTACGGGGCCTCTGGGCTAGAATAGCGGTCATGCAGGCCATGTACGACCCTACCGAGCTCGCCTCCATGGACCCCCTCGTCCTGATGAAGAACCTCGACCACTGCCGCATGACCTCCCGCCGCCTCTCCTACATCCTGCAGCAGCAGGTCCACCTCTACACCCCTGAGGCGAATAAGCTCCGGGACGAGATCGACCACTACGTGGAGGCCGAGCGCCAACTCGAAGCCGAGATGGCTCGGAGGCGAATCCGCGCCTAGCGTTGCTTCCCCGTAGCGTAGGGGCAGGTATGCGGGAGAAGCAGAGCGAGGACTGAAGCTAGCGGGTTGGGTCCAGGCGCGGTACGGAGGATGACGCCAAGCGCTCCTCGAAGCGGCGGGCGGCCGCATCGAGTCGCTCGAGATGCTCATGCAGGCGGAGGCGCGCCTGCTCGGCCGCAGCATCGAGTCCGCTAAGTTCGAAGACACCCCAGAAGCGCAGGATCGGCATCAGGACGTCATCGCGATGGATGCGCAGGTCGTAGATCCCAGCCTTGGCTACATCTGCGGCCTTTCGGAGGAAGTTTGGAATGCCCGCACCCGGCATCTGAAAGGCAAGAACTTCGTCGACGATTGCCCGCACCGCCGCGGACGGTTCAATCTGGATCGCGGCCTTCAGCATGTCGCGGTAGAAGACCATGTGGAGGTTCTCGTCGGTCGCGATCCGGACCATGATGCGATCTGCCACGGGATCGTCCGAATAGCGGCCGGTGTTCCGGTGCGCGATCCGCGTCGCAAGCTCCTGGAAGGCAACGTATGCGAGGCCATGAAGAGTGTCTGGAAAGGGATGGTCGTAGCCCTGCTGTAGCTGGGACATGCGACCACGCTCCAACAGAATCGGATCGATGTTGCGCGTGACGGTGAGGTAGTCGCGCAGGACGATGGCGTGGCGCCCCTCCTCCGCCGTCCAGCGGCCCACCCAGTTCACCCAGGCACCGTCGCCAGAACCGAACATCCCGTGAATAAGTCGGTGGTAGCTCGGCAGGTTATCTTCGGTCAGCAGCCCAATCTCAAACGCGGTCTGCGCCACGCCGGTCAGCCGCGGCTGGTCCGGAGTCCACGGCTCCTTATCAAAGTCTCGGCCGAGGCGGTACGGAATGTAGTCGTGCGGGAACCACTCCTCAGCAATCGAGAGATGGCGATTAAGCAGTCGGCCGGCTTCGGGCTCGAGCTCCATGAGGATCCGCCGATCGAGTGCGGTTCCTTGGCTAGGCTGCTCATCAGTCATGCGGAAAATGGTACCAGACGCCAACAGCAGCGAGGAGCTTTCGGGGTGGTGGTGGTTGGTAGCGCATACCGGATTCGAACCGGTGATCTCTGCCTTGAGAGGGCAGTGTCCTAGGCCGCTAGACGAATGCGCCAGATGCGGGCAGAGCCCGCGGGGGGAGAGTCTAGCAGCGAGTTAGCCGACGCGGTTGATCTCGTGGGCGAGGAAGAGGAGGCCCGTTGGGGGCTTCGGGGCGAATAAGGTCGACTTCTGGGGCATCGTCTCCCCCGCCTCAGCCACCGCCACCACCTGCTCTGGCCGCTCACCGTGCAGGAGGAGTACGGCGCTCGGCGTGGGGTCGGCCAGTGCGCTGCTGATCGCCTGCTCCGCGCCGCGCACATAGCGAAGCGCGCCAGCCGCGGCGGCTGCGGCGTCAATGCCAAGCGCCTGATCAAGGAGCACGGCGAGGGCGGTGACAGAAAGCGACTGATATGCCGTGGAGCGCCCTGGAAGTGCTGCGCTGATCGCCGCACGATCAAGCGTGAGCAGTGCTGCCCCCGTTTTTGTCACAACGCCAATCTGCAGCTCGGCGCCCTCTGGAGCACCGTCCGCAAAACGTGCCGCGAGCTGTTCGCTCGTTGTTGCGGTGTGATGTGTGACGAGTGGCGAGGCGGAGAGTTTAGCGATCAGCTCGATCGGATCTGGTGCGGCAACGATGCGGTGCGTGGCGTAGAGGGCTGGCGCACAGCGGTCGGACTCCACAATGAGTCCGAGTGCGGTGGTGAGGCCGCCACTCTCGGCGTAGTCGCGCGCTGTCTCGTAGCGGTGATGTCCGTCGGCGATCACAAGATCCGCGCCGTTCGCCCAGGCAAGGAGTTCTGCACCGTGCTTCGTTGCGGGGTCAACGCGCCAAAGGGTGAAGTCGCTCCCTGACGGGGTGAGACCCGTTGCGCACGGTGCGGACTTGGAAGCTGCGTCTGCGGCGCTTGTGAATTGATCATGTCCTCCCGCGCGGAGAAGGATCACGGGGGAGAGATTCGCCTGAACCGCTTCAATCAGCGCCCGACGATCGGCCTTCGGTCCGGTGAGCGTTAACTCGTGGCGCAAGATGCCTGTCTCGGCTCCATACGGTCCCACGGGGATGCCGGCGAAGACGCCTCTGATCGTACGTCCGCTTGGAGGTCGCTCTTCATAGAGATAGATGTGTGGCGACGCATCATCAACGAGTGTGCCGTCGCCTCGCCAGCTGCTCCATGTTGCGGCGGTGCGCTGATATTGAGCGCCGCTTGACTCACCTTTTTCCAGAATCGGGAGGTCAAGGGCGACCGAGTTTTGTGGCTGTGCGGCAAGTAGCTCGCGCCTCTGATCTGCGCTGATCACGTCATACGGCGGGCTGAGGAGCGCGTCGAGGGCGCCACGCGGCGATCCGTCTAGTGCGACGGCGAAGGTGGTTGCGCGGAAGGCTCGGACTCGTCTCATGTTTTGATTCTACCTGCGGTGTACGCTTGGCACATGCAGATCAAACAGCGAGTCACTACCCCACTCATCCTGGCAGCGCTCCTGCTGCTACTTGTCGCTGGCTGCGGCTCCGCCCTTGATGACGCTCGCGGGGAGCCGGCGGCTACACCAACCAACTTCAATGGGCTCGTTGAGCAGCTCGCAGCACGAGAGTTTGCCGTTGCCAACGTGGTGAGCGGTGACCCTGGCTGCAGCGACCAAGCCCTCGTGCCAATGGCGATCGCCTTTGAGCTATCCGGTGGTGGCCTTGAGGGCGCAGTCCAGGCTCGTGTCTACCGCTTCAAGAGCGATGAGAGCTACCAGAAGCTGCGTGCAAGCGTTGACACCTGTGCCGCAGCGTGGATCAGCGACCCAGCGACTCTGCTAATGGTTGACGCCTCCCCATACGTGCTGGTGACCGAGGGGGTTCCTGCGGGGGCTGCGGCGGATGCCATTCGCGCTGCAGTGCGCGAGGCGGCTGGCGAGTAGTCCGCTCTTGAGAGAGAGGCGTTAGGCCTCTTCTCGGCTCGCGCGTGGCGCAGCACCGTCGCTGCGCGGGATTGCTACCGAAGCGGCACCTTTCACGAACGAAGCCTTGATGGAGGTTACGGCGGCGACCTGCTGCTCCTCTACGGAGAGGATGCCGTGTCGACCGAGCGCCGCAAGTTCGTCGCGGATGTACGTCTGCAACATCTCAGGACCATCCGTGCCAATGGCGTAGCGCACCTTCGCTTCACGTAGGCGCGCGAAGATCTGGCGGAACTCATCCCAATCCGAAACCACCTGCGTCATCAGGTTGGAGGTTGGACAGATCTCAAGCACGATCTTCCGCTCGGCAAGGAGCTTCATCGTCTTCGCGTCCTGCGCCGCCTTCACGCCGTGACCAATGCGATCCGGCTCAAGCTGCTTCACCACTTCGAGCATCTCGCTCACTGGCCCGGATTCGCCAGTGTGCACGGTGATGCCGAGCCCCGCCTTCCGCGCGGCGCGGAACATGCGCTTGTATTCGGTCACCTTGAAGTTGGCGCTCTCACGCCCAGCAATGTCGATCCCTACAATTCCCCGACTCGCCCAGGCGATCGCCTTCTCCACAATGATCTCGTTCTGTCGCAGCGTGAACTCACGATCAAGGATCAGAATGATCCCAGGCTTCACTGGGTATTCAAGCGCAGCGCGATCGGCACCGCGGATGGCGGCGGCGATGATGTGGTCAAGATCTTGCTCACCGTTGCGATTCCGCTTCATCGGATTGAAGCGCAGCTCCATGGTGGTGATGTGGTTCTTTCGGTATGCGCCAGCGACCACTTCGTAGACCGAACGCTCCACGGCGATCGGCGACGATTGAATCAACTCCGTCCAGTGGAAGAGGTCAAGGTAGCCGTTGAAGCTACGCGTCCGCTTTGAGCCCGCCGTGATCATCTTGCGGAAGGCCCAATAATCCTTGGATGGGAGTCGAATCCCCTGCGCATGGGCGATCCCCCACATGATCGCTGGTGTCACTGATCCACCGAGGTGGCAGTGCAGCTCTGCAAGTGGCGTTGCGGGACTGAGCGTGCCGAAGCCGCGCTGCTTCTCCTCCGCGTTTTTTGTGACGTGAGGGCTCATGCAGTTACCCCGCGCGCTTCGGTTGGCTCAGTGGCGTGTGCTGCGTCGCGGGCGCGGCGGCCGCGCAGCGCTGGCGAGTCGCTCGGCACCTGGTCACGCGCGTGATACGAACTGCGCACCAGCGGACCAGACTCAACGTGCTTGAAGCCCATCGCCAACGCCTCCTCGCGCAGTGAGGCGAACTCTTCTGGCGTGTAGTAGCGAACCAGCGGGAGGTGCTCCATCGTTGGGCGCAGGTACTGGCCGATCGTCAGGATGTCGCAGTCCACTGAGCGCAGGTCACGGAAGGTGGTGAGGAGTTCGTCGTGCTCCTCGCCGAGCCCCACCATGATTGAACTCTTTGTGTGCACTGGATTGCCGAGCTCCGCCGCCATCGCCTTGGCGCGCGTGAGCACCTGCAACGAACGGTCGTAACGTGCCCGCTTTCGCACCGGCTTCTGCAGCCGCTCCACCGTCTCTAGGTTGTGGTCAAGGATGTCTGGTGAGGCCTCCATCACAAGGCGAAGCGGCTCGTCCTTCCCGTCAAAGTCTGGAATCAGCACCTCAATGCCAGTCCCTGGCGCCAGCCGGCGCAGCTCGCGAATGCTCTCGGCGAAGATGGCGGCGCCACCGTCTGGAAGGTCGTCGCGGGCAACGCTGGTGATCACCACATGGTCAAGGTCGAGTGAGGCGAGCGCCTCCGCAACGCGTCGCGGCTCATCCTGGTCGAGTCCAGCTGGGCGACCGGTCTTTACCGCGCAGAAGCCACAGGCGCGCGTGCAGGTATCGCCAAGGATCATCACCGTTGCCGTTCCCTGATCCCAGCACTCGCCGATGTTTGGGCAGCGCGCCTCTTCACAGACGGTGTTCAGCGTCTTATCACGCATCAGCCGCTTCAGCTCGCGGTAGCGATCGCCCCCTGGAACCTTTGAGCGAATCCAATCGGGATGGCGGCGCTCCGTTGCAGGAGCCGGCGCCGGCTGGCCGAAGATCGGCAGGTCACGCATCAGAAGTTCACCGAGCGGCCAATGGAGACGAGTGCCGCTTCGCCAACGATCTCTGAGAGCGTTGGGTGTGGATGCGTGGTGCCGCCAACCTGCGTTGCCGTTGCACCAAGCTCCATCGCCAGGCTCGCCTCAGCGATGAGGTCGGTCACCTTCGGCCCCACCATGTGCACGCCGAGGATGGCGCCGCTCTCCGCATGGCGGAGCACCTTGCAGAAACCGTCGGCATCACCGCCAACGTGCGCCTTGGCAACGGCGAGAAATGGCACCTGGCCGGCAACGAACGGCACGCCGTCTCGCTCCAACTCCTGGGTGGTGTAGCCAACGGAGGCAACTTCGGGGCGACAGTAGGTTGCACGCGGCTGCTTCACATAGTCCATGCCGTGCAGCCGCTCGCCAGCGATCGCGTGCGCCGCGATCATCCCTTCATGCGCGGCGACGTGTGCGAGCTGCAGCCCACCGATGACATCGCCCACCGCATACAGGTGGGGCTCCGCCGTCTGCATCTGTGCATCAACCTTGATGAAGCCGCGCTCAACGATCGCCTTAGTGTTTTCCAGGCCAATCTCGCCGCTATTCGGCACGCGGCCGGCGGCAACAACGAGCAGTTCAGCGGCAAGCGAGATCGCTTCGCCGCCTTCCACTGGCTCAATCTGCATCGTGACTCCACTTGCTGACTTGGCGAACGAACCCTCCTTGATGCGGTGGGCAACGTGGATTGCAATGCCGCGCTTTGTAAAGGCGCGCGTCAACTCTTTGGAAGCGTCGCGGTCTTCGAGCGGCACAAGTGCTGGGAGCATCTCGACGATGGTTGTTTCGGCGCCAAGGTCGCGGAAGTAGGAGGCGAACTCACAGCCAACGGCGCCACCGCCAACCACGATGACGCTGGCCGGTTTGAGCGTCCCCGTGGTGATCTGATCGCTATCAGCGATCACGCGTCCGTCCGTCTCAAGGCCAGGGATGCGGCGAACGCTTGAGCCAGTGGCAACCACGATATCGGTTGCGCTGATCGTCTTCTTCTCGCCAGTTGCACTGCCGCTCTCATCGATGAGGGCGACCTGCACCGAGCCGCCGCCGAGCAGCGTGGCGCGTCCTGCGATGAGCTCAACGTTGTTCTTCTTGAAGAGACTCTTCAGACCCGCGTGCATGCGCGCAACGATCTTGTCGCGTCGCGCGCCAACAACGGCTGGGTCAACGCCAGTGGCGGGAGAGATCTGGATCCCGAAATCGGATGCCTTCCCGATCTTTGCCAGAAGGTCGCCCGTCTCGAGCATCGCCTTGGCCGGGATGCAGCCCCAGTGGAGGCAGGTGCCGCCAACCTTCGCCTGCTCAACGAGTGCGACGCGCTTCCCGAGCTGCGCCGCTCGGAAGGCGGCGGCGTAGCCGCCCGTTCCGCCGCCGAGTACGAGGAGATCGTGGTCGGCCATGCGTGAATCCTACGCCCCACCGCCGACCCTTGCCGCGCGCTGCTAACCTCCGCCGCGATGGACCTATCGCTCCTCCTTGCCGCCACCCTAGGCGCCTATCTTGCGGGTTCGATCCCGTTCGGCCTCCTTGTGGCGCGCCTCACCGGCGGTCCCGACCCGCGATCGATCGGCTCTGGACGCACCGGTGGCACGAACGCGCTGCGAGCGCTCGGTCGCCGTCGCGCCGCCGTCGTCTCCGCGGGCGACATCCTGAAGGGGACGCTCCCCGTCCTCGCCGTTCACGCCCTCGCCGCAGAGGGGGCAGAGGCTTGGACCAGCACGTGGACGGTGGTGGCCGCACTCTTTGCCGTGATCGGCGCGACGCGCTCCGTCTGGGTCGGCTTCAAGGGCGGTCGCGGGATCGCAACAGGCTTCGGCACAGCGCTCGCCGTAGCACCGCTCGCACTCGCCGCCGTCTCCCCCATCTTCCTCATCATCATCTGGCGCACCAGACTCGTTTCGCTCGGATCACTCGTCACAGCGGCGCTCTTTGCGCCAGCACTCTTTCTCATCAGCTACGCAACCACTGGAGGGCTAGATGGCGCGCTGATTGCATACGGCCTGGTTGGCCCAGCACTCGTCTGGCTCGCGCACGCAGACAACATCGCGCGGCTGCGTAACGGGACAGAACGGACCTTTGATACGGGGATGCTGCAGCGCGACTAACCGTGCTCTGCAACTAGCGGGAGCGGATCATCCTGATTGAGATCAGCAGTGTTGCGCAGATCAGCGCAGCAGGAATAAGCGGAAGCTGACGAATCGCAAGTCCGAGCGGCGGGATGAGCGCGCTCAGTGCCTGAAGGGCCAAGACAGCAGCGGCAACAGTGAGCGCTGCAACAAGCGCGCTAAACGCAGCTGAGCGCCTCATACGGCGAGTGCATCCGCCTCGTCTGGGATCCCAATCGGTGCCACGAGCACCTCACCGAGCAGCTTCTGTGCGGCGAGCGACTGATGCGTTGTGAGTGGACGGTGAAAGAGCACACTTACGTCTGCGCCAGGAGCGCCTCGTCGACGCGCACCACTCTCTGGATCTAGCCCGATCGGACCGCCAACGGCTAGGCACGGAACTCCAACAGAGCGCGCACGCCGAATCAGATCAATCGCCGCCAAGAGTGGCACCTGTGGCGCTGTGCTTGTCGGCGCCCCGCCGAGTGCGTCAACCAGCACCGCAACCTCTTCAATGCCAGCGCGGAAGTGTGCCGCCTCGCGCATGTTTGGGATGCGGTAGCGCTCAACGCGCGGTGCTGACTCCAGTCGATCCCACACACCTGCGGCAGAGGCATGCTCTGGTCGCGCCTTTGTGCCAAAGAGCGCAACGACCAAACGCCGCTCCCCATCAGCGAGGGCAAGCGCCGCCTCTAGTCCATATGCCGCGTCGCGGTCCGATCCTGCCAAGAAGAAGATTGGCAACTTGCAAGAAGCATCACGCGCGTCAGCAATCGCGCGCACTACATCTGCAATCACAGCGCCACCGCGTGCGGCGATCTCGTCTGGACTCAGACCGAGTCGCGCCGCCTTCGCGCGAATGCCGCGCATTGATGCCGCCGTCACCGGGCGGAGCTGCGCGTTGCTGGACCAGCGGCTCTGTAGCGGTGCGATCGCAGCGGCGATCTGCTCCTGATCTGCGGACGCCGTTGCGGTGCGGCGTCGTATCGCCTTCGCCTGCGTTGGGCCGCCACTCTTTGCTGGAGGACTCTTCTTCATGAGGTGAGGATAGACGCGAATCAGCCGGTGTTGCGGAGACCCGCCGCAACGCCACTCACGGTGAGCCGAACGAGGTATGCAAGCTCATCCCGCTCCGACTCCCTCGTCGCCGCACGTAGTTGCGCCAGGAGGCGAACCTGGATCCGCGAGAGGGCATCAAGGTCTGGGGCGCGTTGCTCAAGTGAACGCTGCAGATCAGGCTCCGCGCCGAGGAGGCGTGCAGCGTCAGTGACCCCGAGCAGACCGCGCTCAGCGGCGGCGCGCTCCGCAACAATCAGCTCCCAGACACGCTGCACTGGAGCGCCACCCCCCGCGAGGGCGAGTGCTGCGAACTCCTCTGCAACTGCGGGCGATGACTTCGCGAGGATCATTGCCGCGTTGTCAATCAAGGAACTGAAGTAGGGCCAGCGCTGATACGCCTCCTGCAACGCCTCACGTCGCTTCGGATCGGCGAGCGCCGCCTCAAGCAGGCCGAGCCCGTACCAACCGGGGAGGTTGATGCGCGACTGACTCCAGGCGAAGACCCACGGGATGGCGCGAAGGCTATCAATGCTGGCGCGCTGCGCTCCGCCGACTGGCATCCCGCCACGCGCGCCGCGGGCTGCGGGACGCGATCCGAGGTTCATTCCGCCGAGCTCTGCGATCGGTGTTGCAGCGCGGAAGAATGCTTCGAACCCCTCCTCCTCGCGGACTAGGCGCAGGTATGCACCACGCGCCTCACTGGCGAGCGTGCCGACCAGTTCGCGATACTTCTGCTCCTCCACCTCAAGCCGCTTGGCAGCGCTCGGCTGCGTCGCGGTGAGAAGCGCTGCAAGGATCTGATCACCATCACGGTAGGCAATCGTTGGATCTGCGTAGCGCGACGCGATCACCTCGCCCTGTTCGGTGATCTTGAAGCCGGCAAGGAGACCGCCCGGGTGCTGTCCAAGGATGGCGCGATGCGTTGGTCCACCACCACGACCGATAGCACCACCGCGACCATGGAAGAGTGTGATGCGCATCTTGTGCGCGGCGGCGGCCCGAACGAGCGCGTCTTCCGCTAGATGAAGTGACCAGCCGCTGGCGAGATAGCCGCTCTCCTTATTCGTGTCTGAGTAGCCGAGCATTACCTCCAGATGGTCGGCTCGGGATCTGATCTGCTCCCGCAGGCGCTGATCGGCGAGGACCTCATTAAGAATCTCGCCGGCCGAATCGAGCGCGGCAGATGACTCCATGAGCGGAACAAGGCTGACCAGAGGCGCACCAGGGGCTGCATCCGCTGTGGCGGAGGACGGAATACGCTCGTCACACGCCCATGTAAAGAGGGCAAGCAGCGTGCGCAGATCCTCAGCTCCTTCAAAGCCGCTGATCACGTAGTTGGTCAGCGCCGCTTCGCCATGCACCTGCTGGACCTCAGCGGCAACACGGATCGTGGCGAGCACTTCGGCAACACTCACCCCTGGAACGAGCTCTACTGCGAGGGCGGCGGTGAGCGCCTCGCCGCTTGAAGTGCTGCTGATTCCGTTAAGCACTTCAAGCGCCGCCGCATGCACCGCGCGAGCCTGGCGAACCTCAAGTGCTGCGAAGTGGAAGCCGAAGGTCTCAACCTGCCACTGGAACTCGAGCAGTTCGCCGTACGCAGAGCGCTGCAGTCGATCGGCGGAGAGTGCTTCACCAAGCTCCTTCAACTCACGCACAAGGTCACTCGGATCTGCGTACGCCCCTTCGCTCCCCTTCCTCTCGCCATGGATGCGCAGCTGGCGTGTACGCCAGAGGCGTTCAGCGATTGCGCCGAGCCTGCGTCGATACGCCTCGTTCGGGAAGCGCTCCCTCAGGATCCGCTCGGCGTCACCAAGTTCACGTGCGTCGCGCTGGAGTGCTGCTGCGAGCGAATCGGGGATCGCATCTTCTGAAACCGTTGCGGCGATGGAGAGTGTCAGGCGCTGCGCAACAGCCCCAAGGGCGCGAAGCGTGTGGTCTGCCTGGATGCGCGCCGCCTCTCGCGTTGTTTCGGCGGTGACGTTCGGGTTTCCGTCACGGTCGCCACCGATCCAGCTCCCCCATCGGATGGTCGGCATCTGGTGTGGTGGCCTCGAGCCACTCTCCCCCTCGGCGGGATCGAGTTGCCGCAGCGCCTCGTCAACGCCGCGGAGCAGTCGCGGCGCGAGGCGAAAGATCGTCTCGTCAAAGTGGACCATGGCGGAGCGAACTTCATCGAGCGGAGTGACGGAGCGGGTGCGAATGCTCCCCATGCGCCAGAGGTTCGTCACCTCTTCGCGCAGCCTACGTACGCAGAGCGCTGCTTCAGCAGGGTCAACGGCGGCCGAGCGTCGATCAAGCAGGACGCGCATTCTGCCGAGGAGTGCGATCAGCGTGCGCCGACGCGCCTCCGTTGGATGTGCGGTGAGTACAGGGTGAAAGCGAAGACCTGCAACGCTCGATCGAATCTCCTCTGCCGTTGCGCCAGCGGCGGCGGCTGCACGAACCGCTTCACTAAAGGAGTCTGCCTGAACAGCACTCGCGCCTCCAGATGCGGCGGCCTGAGCCGCCTGTGCGATCTCAATTGCACGCCCGCGCTCCTCGGCAAGACTCGCCAAGCGGAAGCGCAACGTCAGCGCTCGAATCAAGCGGGCCGCATCCTCCCTGCTCGCCCCGTCAAGCAGCTCAGGGCTATCAGTCATCTTTCTATATGAAGCGGCGAAGGCCGCACCCTCTTGCTCCACGATCGTGTCGTAGAGGAGCGCGTCAAGGAGCTCTAGGTCTCTCATGCGGCCCCCTCTCTCTGCGTACGACGCTAGCCTCGGCGAGGGAGTCGATACACCTCACCGCGGAGTCGCTCGATCAGCCCCTCCGCCTGCAACTGCTCAATGGTAGCGGTGACAGCCTCAGCGTCGTGCTCGCCGCGCGCGCCGCTTAGTTTCACCCCCGCCGCCCCCACGTCGCGCAACTCATCGAGGAGCCGGCCACGGAGCCATCGTCGTGTGCTGCTGAATCGCGGCGCAGCCCCTTTCTTCCGAGGCGGAAGGGCTGCAACTCTCCCCGCCGAGTGACAGACACTGCGTAGTGGACATGAGGCGCAGTCGGGTGTGCTCGCGCGGCAGTGCGCGTTGGCGAGATCCATCGCCGCCTGCGCCCACTTCCCAGCCTCACGCCCCTTCAGCTCCGCACCAAAGGCATTCGCCGCCGCCTGGAGTGGCTTCGGTGAGAGTTTCGCCTCACCCATCACGCGCTGCACAACGCGTGCAATGTTCACATCAACAGGAATCTCACTGCCGCCAAATGCGATCGCCGCAACCGCCCGTGCCGTGTACGGCCCTATTCCTGGGAGGAGCTGCAGCTCTTCGTGATTCGCTGGGAGGCCACCAGCGGCATGCGCGGCCTGCGCCGCTCGGTGCAGCGAGAGGGCACGGCGGTTATAGCCGAGCCCCCGCCACGCCTCAAGCACCTCCGCCGTCTCAGCCTTGGCGAGTGCGGCGAGCGTTGGAAATTGAGAGAGAAATCGTTGGGCGAGCTGATCAACGCGCGAGATCTGCGTCTGCTGCGCCATCACCTCAACGATGAGGACTGAGTACGGGTCACTCCGCTCGCGAATCTTCAGGGGGCGCGCACTCTTCGCATACCAGCGCAGGAGGAGCCGGTTAACGCTCCTGATCTCTTTTGTTGTGAGCGCCATGGCGCGCCTGGCGACGCCTAGCGTCCGCGCGGGAGCGTGGGCGGAATTCTGTTCTTCAGCGCAATCTCGCGCAGTGTCCGCGCCAGCTCCGCCTGTTCTAGTGCGTCGGCGAGGGCATTATGGTCGGCGATCAGATCCGTTGGATAGACCTGGCGAACGAATCGCTTCACCGTCTTCTTCCAGGTGAGGTTTTCACCACCGTGCAGCGTGTAGTAAACGCTCTTTAGATCCATCGCCGACATGCCGAACGGATTCCGCACGCCGGCTTCTGTAAAGGCCATCGTCAGCCACATCCAGTCGAATGGTGTGTTGAAGCCAACAAAGAGTGGCGCCGACTCTGGCGCAACCGCCTCACACGTGCTGCGCACCCATTCGGCGAACTTGCGCACCCCTTCAATCCGATCGACGCCACTCTCTTCAAGGTGCCTGCGAGTGAGGTGGTGGACGCGCTCCTCTTTGGGACCCCACGCCTTTGTCGGATCCGGACGCAGTTCGATATAGAAAGTACGCGACGGATCATCCACAAGGCAGGCGCCGATACTGATGAGGCTCCCCTCAAGCGGCGTCTGGCCGGAGCACTCCACATCAACGCTGAACCAGCACTCCGCTGCGAGGCCGGGCTCAAACGGTGGTGGTGCTGGCTGGTTCTGCTGCATGACTGCAGCCTAGAACATGCTGGGCGCTATTCGCTTCGCACCATGATGTGCTTCGCCACGGTGTAGTCCTCAAGCGCGTACATGGACTGATCCTTCCCGTAGCCGGACTGCTTGAAGCCGCCATGCGGCATCTCGCTCGCTAGCGTGAAGTGATCGTTCACCCAGACGGTGCCGAACTGCAGCGCCTTGGAGACCTTGAAGGCACGTGCCACGTCGTTCGTCCAGATTGATGAGGCGAGGCCGAAGCGGCAGTCGTTCGCCCACTCCACCATCTGCTCTTCGCTCTTCGCACGCTGCACCGTGACCACTGGGCCGAATACTTCGTCCTGCACAATCTCCGAAGACTGCGCCGGTCCCGCAATGATCGTTGGGGCGTAATAGTGCCCCTTTGATCGAATTGTCTTGCCCCCAAGGACGATCTCCGCCTTCTTGCTGGCGCGGCCCACGAAGCCTTCAACGCGCTTCAGCTGCTCAGCGCTGATCAGTGAACCCATCTCTGTCGCCTTCTCCGCTGTTGGACCCACCTTGATTGTCTTCACCTGCTGCTCAAGGAGCGCCACGAACTTCTCGTACGACTTTGGCCCCACCACGATGCGGCAGGCTGCGGTGCAGTCTTGCCCCGCGTTCCAGAAGCTCGCTGCGCGCATCGTCTCAGCGGCAAGTTCAAGATTGGCATCGTCAAAGATGAGGACGGGCGCCTTTCCGCCGAGCTCCAGATGTAGGCGCTTCACGCTCTCCGCACCAGCGGCGGCAATCCGCTTCCCCGTTGCCGTGTCGCCGGTGACGGAGACCATGTCAATGCCCGGGTGACGCGAGAGTGCCGCGCCAACTTCTGAACCAGGTCCGGTGATGACGTTCAAGACGCCTGGCGGCAGGATCTCCTGCGCCAGCTTGCCGAGCATCAGCGCACTGATCGGTGTGCGCGCTGAAGGCTTCAAGACGATGGTGTTGCCCGTTGCGAGCGCTGGCCCGATCTTCCAGCCCGCCATCAGGAGCGGATAGTTCCACGGCGCAATGGAGGCGATCACGCCAACCGGATCGCGACGAATCATGCTCGTTCGCCCAGGGAGGTACTCGGCGACCGCCTTCCCCTCCATGTTGCGCGCGGCGCCAGCGAAGTAGCGCAGGTTGTCAACCACCGCATCAACCTCAACGCCAACGGCGCTGATCGGCTTCCCCGCGTTCTGTGATTCAGCAACTACGAACTTTCGCTTCTGCGACTCAAGCGCATCGGCAAGCTTTAGTAGCGCAAGGCTCCGCTCACCTGGCGTGGTAGACGACCAGGAGGGGAAGGCGGCACGAGCGGCGGCAACCGCTGCATTGATGTCCTCTTTGCCGCTGTGCGGCACCGTTGCAATCTTGGAGCGCGTCGACGGGTCCTCAACGCTGAGGGCCTTCCCTGACTTCGCGGCGACCGCCTTACCGTTGATGTACTGCTTGAAGACCGCCATGACTCCTCCTCAACTCCATACATCGGGGGCGGCGCCCACCGAATATTGCCGCTAGCCTAGCGCCGCCCAGCCCAGC